>DRIG01000031.1 GCA_011052815.1 candidate division WOR-3 bacterium
ATAAACTTCATGGCCATTCCCGTAAAACACTGATTATTATAACCCAAGCCCTGCTAAATGTCAAGCGGGCGGTTCTTTCCGAATTGGCGCGTGAGATTGCACTGCCGATTGTCTTCAAACATCGACTTCGCCGTGTTTGGCGTTTCTTAGCAAAGACGACATTTGACTATCAGATTCCATGTCAGGGATTGATTGTCTGGACTCTAACCGCGCTCAAAGACCGGCAATATTTAGAGATTATTCTCGACTGGACACAGATCAGGAAAGATCATATCCTTGCATTCAGTATCCCTTATCATAAACGTTCGATTCCCTTATTTTGGATAGTTGCTCCGGCGGATGACTTCTCCCCTCACAAAATAGAGCGTGCGTGTGTTCATTACTTTCTGGCTGCTGTGCCCTTTCAATTACGTGCTAAGCTTGTGTTTGTTGCTGATCGAGGTTTTGGTAATGTTGAATTCTTTAGATTTTTACAGCAACAGGGGGTGAAGTTTGTGATTCGGGTCGCCGGTAAGGTATGGATAAGAACTAAAGGTTATCAGGGGTGTGTCAACCAGATACCACTGAGGGCCAAAAAGATAAGGTGGTTATCTCGGGTATTATATCGTAAGACCCGCGGCATCACCTTAAATCTGTTGCTGAAATATCAGCAAGATGATTCATGGTATCTTGCTTCTAATATTAATTGCGCCGACGCGGTATTAGCAATATATCGTCGCCGGATGACAATTGAAGAAGGTTTCCGGGATCTCAAAGATGGTTTGTTTTTTAAACGCCTCCGGCTATCCCGTGCGGACAAAGTGGGCAAATTACTACTGGCTGGGGTTTTAGCTTATCTATTTGCCTTAATTATTGGCAGTCAAGCAGAACGCTATCCTGAGTTACTCCAGTTAATATCCGTATTACCAAAAAAGAAAAAAGCACAGAAATTATTGAGCATATTTAACACAGGGATAATAATCATAAGAAAATGGCCCTCAATCAAATTCCCGCTAGATTTAGTCCCGGAGACATTATGAAAAAAGTGGAGAGGAGTCAGAGTTCTTTCCTCTTGACACTTAAGTACTTTTGGATATAATAAACTGTTATTAGAATTTATTGTCTAATATATAGAAACATTTCCCCTCCCGGTCGCGACCTGCGGGTCGCGGCCGGAAGGGGTTTGGAGGGTGAAATTTAAAAACTCCCGTGATTGCGGGAGTTTTTTGGTTTATGCCCGACTGAATCAAAGGTCTGTCAGGCCATATTTTTATGCAGATTTCTCTTTATCCGGCACCCAGTTTTTTTACCTTTCTGGTTCTCTTTTTTATGGCGTTTCGGGTGTCGATAATAAGGCGGGAATTCTTGACGATGAAGTCATAATCATAGACAGAGTGGTCAGTGAGAATCACCACGGCGTCATATTTTTTAAGTTCTTTTTTCGTCAATTTCACCGAATGTATCTTCTTGTTTTCGATAAGCACCACAGGAACATAAGGGTCGTTGTACCTGACAAGTCTGACCTTTGGTTTGATAATCTGATAAACTTTGATCGCCGGTGAATCCCGGAGGTCGGAAATGTCTTTCTTAAACGCCATACCAAGAAGAAGAACTTTCGCTTTATTCGGACATACACCGGCATGGCTCAAAGATTCTATTGTTTTGTTCACGGTGAAATAAGGCATCTCTTCATTGACGCGTGCGGATAATTCGATGAAGACCGTATGGAAATCATATTCCCGGGCTTTCCATGATAGATAATAAGGATCAATGGGAATACAGTGTCCACCCACACCCGGTCCGGGATAAAAGGGCATAAAACCGAACGGTTTGGTCTTCGCCGCCTCGATTACTTCCCAGATATTGATGTCACCCATGCGTTCACACAACTGGGCGAATTCATTGACCAGGGCGATGTTGACGTTGCGGAACGTGTTCTCCAGGAGTTTTGTCATTTCAGCGACCTTTGGTGAGGATACCGGATGGACGTTCTTCACAAACTGTTTATAGAATAGAGTCGCCAACATCGTACATTTTTTAGTCACGCCACCGATTACAGTGGGCGTGTTTACAACGCCGAAACGTTTGTTTCCCGGGTCGATGCGTTCAGGACAGAAAGCAAGGTAGAAATCACGGCCCACCTTTAATCCTGATTCGCTGAGAATCGGCAGAATCACCTTTTCGGTCGTCTCGGGATAGGTGGTGCTCTTGAGAATGATGAGCTGTCCTTTTCTCAGATGCTTTTTGATTTCCTTTGTGCTTTTGATTACAGGCCCCAGATCAGGTTCTTTGTTGATGTTGACCGGGGTCGGAACACAGATCAGAATCACATCACAGTCTTTTAACCGTCGACTGTCACTGGTCGCCTGGATCTTTTTTGTTTTAACCAGCGGCTTCAATACCGAGGAAGGGACATCACTTATTACTGATATTCCTTTATTTATCTGTTTCACCCGTTTTCTGTCGATATCAATACCGATTACTTTTAAACCTTTGTTGGCTATTTCCACAGCCAGAGGCAGTCCGACATAACCGAGACCGATCACTCCGGTCTTTATCTTTCTTTTAACTATCAAATCTTTCAACATATTCTTCTCCTTGATAATTTCACCGTTCTATTATACATTTTTTTTCTACTTAATCAAGGGCGAGTTTAAAATCATTGTATTCCGGCCCGTTTATAATTTTATCTTGACTTATTGGGAATTATTTATATACTATAGTAAAAGGAGGTAAGATGCCAGAAATTGATAAGGACATTGAGGAAGGAAAGATTTGGGCGTTTATCGGCTACTGGGGCATTCTTTTTCTTGTTCCACTGCTTGGTAAAAAGGATAATAAATTTGCGGTTTTCCACGGAAAACAGGGAATGGTTTTGTGCATCGGCGCCATTGCGGTTCTTATCGTCTTCACTATTTTGAGTCTCATTCCTTATGTCGGAATCTTGTTTATGATTATCGAATGGTTGGTGCTTCTTGCCATCGGTGTTTTAGGTATCATCGGTATGATAAAATCTCTCACCGGTGACTACTGGAAGATGCCGATCTTCGGAGATATCGCCGAAAAGATAAATATTTAGTAAAGGAAAGAGCGAACCATCGGGCCGATGCGCTGATTGATAGTAAGCTGAGGCATTAAAGATATTTATTTAAAATGGCTGGCGGTCTGTTACGCCAGCATTTTAAATTTTATTTTACGATCTTTGTGCCGGCTTCTCCGGTGATCGCCTGTTTCGCCCTGTCCAGCGAGGTGATGATTACTTCTCTGCCTCCGTTTTCCAGAAAATTTATCGCTGCTTCGATCTTGGGCTGCATGCTGCCCGGTGCAAAATGGCCTTCAGCCAGATATTTTTTCACCTCTGCAATGGAGATGTAGGATAGTTTTTTCTGGGAAGGTTTGTTGTAATTCAAGTATACATATTCAACATTGGTTAAAATCACGAGTGTTTGTGCCTTGATGTCCCGGGCGAGGACCGCTGATGCACGGTCTTTATCGATTACCGCATCAATACCTTCGTATGTGCCGTCGATTTCCACATAGACGGGGATGCCGCCGCCGCCTGCTGCAATAACGATTACACCCTGGTCGACAAGCTGCCGGATGATTCTTCTATTCACGATTCTTATGGGCTTTGGTGAAGGGACGACCCGACGATAACCACGGCCTGAATCCTCTTTTATTATCCAGTTGAAATTTATCGCCAGATTTTCAGCCTGTTTTCTGGTATAGAACGGACCGATGAATTTTGTAGGGGCTTTTATGGAGGGGTCATCGTGGTCGACAATGACCTGAGTGACGATTGTTACAACGTCACGTTTTATGTTAAGGAGATGGAGTCTGTTCTGCAGGCACTGTTCGATCATATAGCCCATTCCGCCTTCGGTGTCGGCGACGATGACGCCGAGAGGCAGACCCGGAATATCCTGTGCGGTTCTTTCCACACGTAAAAGGGCGTTGCCGACCTGGGGACCGTTGCCGTGCGTGATTGCAAGGTTATAACCTTCTTCAATGAGTTCCACGATGCCGGCGAGGCTCTTACGCGTGTTGGCGAATTGCTCGTGGATGTCTTCTTTACCTGTTGCGGCAATCGCGTTACCGCCTAAAGCAATGACCGCCTTTTTCATCTTTTATTATAAATATAAGGGTAAAAATGTCAAGTCGTGGTTTAAACTCTATGTTTGTAATATTCCAGGGAAACTTTTCCTCTATCGATTACGCCGTAGGAAAAGTGGTCGATCCAGTCACCGGTGTTCACGTAATATTTATTATGAGGAAATTTTTTAAAGACGGGGATATGGGAATGGCCGAGGAAGACGATATCACAATTTTGCAGTTGCGTCCGGGCGTAGTTTTCAAGCAAGCGGGCGGCATTCGGACTGCGGCGCTGCTTCCGTGAGAGATACGCGATGCCCTGGGCAAGGAAGACCCCGATGTCAGGATGCAGAAGAGTGTACAGTTTATGATTGATTCTGGAATTCAGGATATGTTCCCAGAGAACCGTCCATATCCTGCGGTCGAGCCGATGGCCATGGCAGAGAAAGACCTTTTTGCCATCAATATCGAGAAGCGCCGAATTTTTATGGATTATAAAACCGAAATTTTTGAAGAAATTACCGATCGTCACTTCATGATTTCCCAGTATGTAGTGGACCGGCTTTTTATTTTGGATCAAATTATATAATGAGGCGAGTGTTTTGAAGTAATGTTTCGGAAATACGATGTTGTATTCAAACCAGAATTCAAACATATCACCGAGAATAAAGAGACTGGAAATCTTTGATTCGAATTCACGCAAAAACGCAAGGAGCATCTTCGCCCGATAGCTGTTGTCGGTTCTGATGTGGGCGTCGCTGATAAAGATATGCATCAGAAATTATACAAATTTGTAAAAGATAGTCAATAAACAGATTGACAATCAACTTAATTGAATATATAATGATAATAATTAAACCCTTTAGATATGACAGATACTCTAAAGAGTTGAGAGAGAGGTTATTATGACGATTATCTGTTTGATATTTTTCAGCCAGTATTTCGGTCAAAATAAAATACAATATGAAGATTATCATTTCAAGGTTTTAAGTACCGAGCACTTCAATATCTATTTTCATGAAGGCGGTGAAGACCTTGCTGATTTCGCCGAAGAGATTCTTGAGGACGGCTATGAAATGCTGGGCGAAGATCTCGGTATTGATGTGGACTTTACAATACCCGTAATCATATATAACTCACCCAATGATTTCGCCCAGACAAATGTTACACTCCAGTTGATTGAGGAATCAGTGGGTGGATTTACTGAAATCATGAAGAACCGAATGGTCGTTCCTTTCAACGGTGACTATGAAGAATTCAGACACGTCCTTGTCCATGAGCTCACCCATGTTTTCCAGTTTGTTATTTTCTTCCCCTCCAAGATGGAGGCGTTGTTCGCCGGCGATATCTTTTATTCAATTCCTTTGTGGGTGATGGAAGGGCATGCGGAGTTTGAATCTTTGAACTGGGACCTGGCGACGGATATCTTTATGCGCGACCTTGTGATGTACAATAATATCGTTCCCCTTTCATCCCTGGCGAACTACGGAGGTTTTATTGTTTACAAAGAAGGGCAGGCGTTCTATAAATATGTGGAGGAGACATACGGCAGACAGAAGGTGGGTGAGTTTTTGCATCTTCTTAAAGCAAAGAAGAGCCTTGAGGCGGCATTTATTACATTATTCGGTGTGACGATCGACGACTTCAACACCAGGTTCATCCGTTACTACCAGATGAAATATTGGCCCAAGATTGAACTGCAGGATAACTTTGACAGATTCGCACGGGTCATCTATGACCATAAAAAGACACGGTCGGTCTATAACACCTCCACAGCACTCTCTTCCCGGGGTGACAAGGTCGCCTTTATCAGTGACCAATCGGGTGTTGCGGAAGTCATTATAATATCAAGTATCGACGGCAAGGTCATCAAGAAGCTGGTGAAGTCTCAGTACTCTTCAGGGTATGAAGGCCTTCATCTGTATCAGGGAGGGCTTGCCTGGTCTCCTGATGACAGGTATATAACATTTGCGGCGCGCTCAAAGGGTGAGGATGTGCTCTATATAATGGACGCCCAGAGTGGAAGAGTGTATAAAAGAATCGAACTCCATCTGGACGGAGTCTATTCACCGAAATTCTCACCCGACGGTACCAAAATTATCTTTTCCGGACTTAAAGACGGTTATTCTGATATTTATCTTCTTGATATCGCTTCTGAATATGTCGAGAAGATAACGGATGATATATATGCCGATCGTTATCCTGTTTTCAGCCCTGACGGAGCAATCGCATTCGTGTCAGACCGGCCTGACAGCACTGAAGACTACCGTTATGGAAACTACGGGATTTTCTTGATCTCCGATGATTTCACCGGCCGTTTGACCCCGCGCTGTACCTATATGGCGTCACCGTTCTTTAATCCCGACGGCGGCATATTCTTTGTTGCCGGGTATGATACTGCATTCAATCTTTATTGGTGTTCCTGCGACAGTTCCCAGCAAGTGAAGAGGACCGACATCCTTACCGGCATCTATTATCCTTCGATCTCTGCCAGGGGAGACAAGATTGCTTTTTCCTCTTTTAAAGATTATGGTTATGATATCTGTGTGGTGAAGAATCCTCTGGAAAAGATGGAAGACGGGGAATTGAAAGAGGTTGAGCTAAAACAACTGGTTTATGAAGAGACTGAACTGGAGAAGAGTCGGGTTAAGAAATATCGACCCAGGTTCACGTTTGACTACTTCATCGCCAGTGCTTCCTACTATTCAGTGCTGGGATTCTCAGGGCTCGGCCAGGTCGGCATAAGTGATATTCTGGGTAACCACCATATCCAGATTGCAGCGGATTTTTACGGGAATTTAATAAGCTCTGATATATTCCTCAATTACTGGTATCTTGCCAAAAGGCCTGATTTCGGAGTAACCGTATTCCAATACCTCGATTATTTCCGTGAAGGCAACGATCTTTTAATCTGGCGTCATCTCGGCGGCGGCGCTCTTGTTCAATACCCATTCGACCGTTTCTTCAGGGTTGAAATAGGAGGATATGCCTACAAGGTTTATGAAACAAGATGGTATGATTTTTTCCCGGTTTATTATTCCGATGCTTATCGCGAAGACGATTACAACTTTGTTTATCCTAATCTTGCTTTTGTCTTTGATAATACCCGATGGGGGAATATCGGCCCGATTAACGGTCGGAGAGTCAGGCTGGAGGGTTATGCTACGGTTTTCAGCGATTTTGAATTGAGGAGCGCCATCCTGGATTACCGTCGATATTTCCGTCTGTCTCCACGGGCGAGCTTTGCCGCAAGGTTGGTGGCGGCGGGAAGTTTCGGACCGGACCTGGACCGCTGGTCGATCGGCGGCGCCTATACGTTGCGTGGTTTTGATGATTATGCCTTCAGCGGTTCAAAATTGGGTTTTTTGAATTTTGAATATCGGTTCCCTTTTATCGACCGATTGAAGATTTCTTTTCCCCTGCCTCTTGAATTCAGGAATATAAGGGGTGTGCTCTTCACCGATTTCGGAGGTGTTTATACGGATTCTTTCCAGGTTTACAGTACAGACGGCGGGTTTCATCTTCAGGATTTGAAGATGGGGGTCGGCGGCGGTTTGAGATTTACTTTTCTTTATATCATCTTCAGACTTGATTGGGCGCGGGCGACGAACATTCAGGAATGGATCGATGAAGACGGCGAGCGTTCCGAGTGGAAGTTTTATTTGACTCTCGGACCTGAGTGGTGAAGATTTTTTCTCGATACAGAGAATAAGAGATAACACCCGGAAATATTTCCATTATGAAGAAAATTCTGTTTTTATTATTATTGATCTGTTTCTGCCGTAGAGAGGAGAAGACCGTTGTCACCTTCTGGCATGTTATGGGCGGACCGCTGGGCAGGACGCTCAATGAGATGATTGATGATTTCAATAAAGCACATCCAGAAGGTGAGGTCAAATCCGTACACATGGGTTCTTATGACGCCCTTGCCCAGAAGCTTATGGGAGCAGTGGCGTCGAACTCGCCGCCGGTTATCGCCCAGATGTATGAATCCTGGACAGATCAGTTCTTTAAAGCCGGCGTCTTATATCCACTGGAAGAATTCATAAAGGACGACGAAGAATTCAACCTGAAGGATTTCTATCCTGTCTTTATCGAAGATAATATTTATGATTCAGTGCTGGTGACACTGCCTTTTAACAAGAGTATCCCGGTATTTTACTACAACAGCGACCTTCTGCATTCACATGATTTCGACAGCTTTCCAGAGGACTGGAGTCGATTTCGCAAACTCTGTGAGGCAATAAGAGAAGAAGATATCTGGCCCACCTCCTGGCCGATTGATGTATGGTATTTTTCCACGATGCTCTATCAGGAAGGGGGGTCTTTATATGATGTAAAGACGAGAACACCGCTGTTCAATTCACCGGAAGGTAGAAGGGTGCTCGAATATATGGTTGAGCTGGTAAAAGACAGTCTCCTTTATCTAAACCCGGGATTTCAACGCCAGACAGAATTTCTTTCAGGTAATGTCGCTGTGATTCCGGCGTCGGTTGTATCCTGGGTGTTTATGAAGGACCAGGTACCTTTTACCATGGGGGTGGCGCCTTTTCCGCGGGGCAAGAAAGATGCTACGGTCATCGCCGGTACGAATATCGGAATGTTCAAAAAAACCACAGCGGCGCAGAAAAAACTTGCGTGGGAGTTCATAAAGTGGTTTTTAACACCGGAAAATCAGATGCGCTGGACCGGGGCGAGTTATTATCTTCCGACCCGTCAGAGTGTCACCCGGCTTGAATCCTGTAAGAAATTTCTTGATGAAAATCCTGGATATGGTAAGATCCTCGAGCAGCTGTACTTTGCCGGGACCGAACCACGGGTGAAAGAATGGTTCACGGGTCGTATCTATCTCAATGAGGCACTTGAAGAAGCCCTCCGCCTGGAGAGAACTCCGCAGCAGGCACTGGATTTCGCCGCCCGTAGATTCCTTGTTGAATTGAAGTAGTATGACTTTCTTGATTTTGCCGGGAATTTTGTTATAATAAAAAATATGATTGTCCTCTTTCTGCTGAGTCAGGTCTGGTCTTCTTATCTCGATTCGACCCTGTCTTTCATCGGCCTGACAAAAGATGATCTCGGGTTCAGAAAAGATTATACGATACGCGATTCTTACCGCTTTGCAGTCGTTGATGAACTGTTGAGCAATCCGTTGAATTCGATAGATTTTATCGGTGAACTGGAAGAGCGTTTCTGGCAATCTTCTGAACCCGAAGTGCTCAAAGAGTTCGTCGAATTATACGGGCTGAATCTGAAGAGCAAGAGGAGTCCATTTTTAAAGACATTGAAAGAATGCAGCCGTTTGCTTGATGAAACATTCCGTGAAACGCCGAAAGCACTGCCAGATGTTTTTCGGGAGCTGACGCTTTTTTCACCTGACCTGACAGAATCAATTGAAGAAGATAAAGAGAATGAGAAGCGGAATGATTCACTGGTCAACTTTCTGAAAATGAACGGTGAAAAGATCGATTACAAAAAACTCTTCACGGCCGCGTGCAAATTGCTTCTGAGTATCCCCTTATATGAATCGTGGCTTTCAGAGATTGAAGACAACCCAGTACGTCTGGAAGGTGTGGAGGGTTCTATTGTATATTACAAAAGATATGAGTTCGGCGAGCTTGTGGTCGGTGATACTGTGGATAACGTATACAAAAAGAATTTTGCGGTCATCATCGACCTGGGCGGAAACGATGTCTATCACCTGGATGGAGGGCACAGCGGAAGAATGAATCTTATTATTGATAAATCCGGTGACGATCTTTATGAAGGCGGTGATTATTCAATAGGCTGCGGCCATTTCGGGATCGGTGTGCTGATTGATGAACAGGGGGACGACTGTTATCGGGCGGATAATTTTTCACTCGGCTGTGGGCTTTTTGGTGTCGGGATTCTGCTGGACAGAAAAGGAGACGACCGCTATAACGGTGATACATTCACCCAGGGGGCAGGTGGTTTCGGCATCGGTATCCTGAAGGATGAGGACGGCAATGACACTTATCAAGGCGCCCTTTATGCCCAGGGGTTCGCCTCGACATACGGTATCGGTGTTATCGGTGATATGGCGGGTAATGACAGATACCTCATTTCAGAAAAGTATATCGATGAAATAAGATACCTTGATCATTACCTTTCTCTTTCTCAGGGATTTTCGATCGGCTTTAGACCCGATCTTTCAGCGGGAATCGGAGCCATCTTTGATAAAGCCGGCAATGATTCTTATATCGGTGATATCTTTGCCCAGGGGTCAAGCTACTGGTACGGCATCGGTGCGATTGTCGACGACGCCGGTAATGACAGTTATCTTGCATATCAATACGCCCAGGGCGCCGGTACACACATAACCATCGGTTTATTGGTGGATAAAAAAGGGAATGATAATTATCTGGCAAAGGGTGTATCCCAGGGATGCGGTCATGATCTTTCCCTGGGATTGTTGTACGATATTGAGGGAGACGATTCTTATCTTGCCTTTGACCTCAGTCAGGGAGCAGGAAATGCCAATGGAATAGGGCTCTTGATTGATGAACTCGGTGACGACACCTATTCTGTGAAACGGAACCGCAATACCCAGGGATACGGGAATTTCCGTCGGGAATACGGCAGCATCGGGGTTTTAATGGATATCAAAGGCAGGGATTCTTATACTGAAGGCGGTGAGAACAGCTCTTTGTGGAAGAGGGGCAGGTATGGAATCAGGATTGATTGGGAATGACGGAGTCGTGAGGTGTTGATGAAGAGTGTTATTTTCCTTCTGTTCCTGGTAAATCAGGGTATTGATTTTGAAGACCTCTACAACAAGGCGACGACACTGCTTGTTCAGTTCGAGGCGGAAAAAGACTCGGCTTTCAATAAACTCGTGGAACTGGGACAGGATTCTTTATACGGCGATACCACGATCGATTTTCTGGTGAGTAAATTCGACACCAAATCCGCAATAGAACGGCACAGGTTGAAAGACATCTTCAAGAAAATCGGAACAAGGGGAATAAAAGGAATCGTCAAAAAGATTGACTATCGAGGGTCAGATGAAGAAGACCGGGCACTTAAACAATCACTATGGGTACTGGGAGAGATCGGCAGTGAGGAGATTGTGGAACCTGTAGCGCGTTTTATAAAGGACAAAGAATGGAAGATAAGATCAGGTGCTTTCACCGCCCTTGGTAAGGCCGAATCAAGAAAAGCGGTTCCTTATATCAAAGAAGGTCTTAATGATTCGATCGCCGTGGTACGGAAATCAGCGTACTATGCCTTGAGCCGTGTGGCAGAGGAAGACGATATACCGTACCTGCTCAGGGGACTGGATGATGAATTTTATGGTGTGCGTTATGCTGCGGTGGCAGGGCTTGTAAAGATCGGTGAACCGGCACTGGAACCGTTGCTTGGTTCAATAGGAGATAATTCACTGAAGGACTTTTTTGTCTTTAAAACGCTGTCGGAAATCGATGGCGGAAAGACAAAACTGGACAGTTATGTAAAAAAAGGTGGTCCGGAAATCAGACTTATAATATATGAAGTATGTGATGATAAAGATAAACTTCTGTTATTTCTGGAGAACGAGAAGCAAGAAATCCTTAAGAATTTCCTTCACAAAAGAATTTCTGAGCTGTAAAATACCACCGGCTGAATTTTAAACATCCCCACTAATCCCATTCTCTCTTTCTTCCAGCACCGCTTCCTTCCATGCACGAAGTGCATCCCTTCCAGCGTAGCTCTCTTCCAGCACCGCTCCCTTTCCCCGTTTCTCCCTTTTCCAACGCTCTCAACGCTCTAAACGCTTTGTCTTCTGTCATTCTGAGGAGCAACGCGACGAAGAATCTCTCTCTCTTCCAGCACCGCTTCCTTCCATGCACGAAGTGCATCCCTTCCAGCGTAGCTCCCTTCCAGCACCGCTCTCCGTTTCCCCCTTTCTCCGTTTCCCCCTTTCTCCATTTCCCCCTTTCCCTTCCGCCCATTCCCCTTGACTTTTCTCCGGACCTGATTAGAATTAACCATGTTAATTGAATATATTGAAGCGGCATTAAAAAAAGCACATTATGAAATAATTAATGACAGAGAGCGTTATTATGGTGAGATCCCCGGATTCAAGGGATTATGGGCTACAGGTAAGACCCTGGAACAATGTCGTAAGAATCTGAGGGAGGTTTTAGAAGGGTGGATTCTGTTGAGTATTCAGAAAAGACTCCCTCTGCCAAAACTTGGTAAACTTGTGGTAAAGCCTTTAGAATGTGTCAAAACTCGTTAATTTAAAATTTAAGAGGCAGCATTGTCGAAATTAACGCCAGTTTCACGGACGGTTTTAATAAAACGATTGCGTAAATTCGGGTTTAAAGGCCCATATCAGGGTGGTAAACACCAATTTATGATTAAAAAAGATATCAGATTGACCTTACCCAATCCCCATCGTAAAGAAATAGGGATTGATTTATTAAATCGGATACTGAAACAGGCCGGGATTCCAAAAAACAAATGGACAAATTTCCAATAACTCCTTTTCTGTCATTCCTTCGTTCCACTCAGGACGACGTCTGAGTCCGCCGCTTTTTTGTCATTCCTTCGATACTCTCAGGACAACGTCTGAGTCCGCCTCTTTTCTGTCATTCTGAGCGAAGCGAAGAATCTTTATCAGTCATTAGTCATTGAGATTCTTCAGTCGTCTGCCTGGGGCAGACTCCTTCAGAATGACAAAAGAGCGGGCGGAGGGATGTTAAAAAAGGGGAGAGGAGTCAGCGCATTTAGACCTTGACACGATTGTAAATTCGGGTAGAATTAGTTTACCAGAGGATATGCGGACAAAGGTACCGAAAAAAGCAGCCTGGGAATATTGTGTTTATCTTGCAGATGATGAATATGGAATTTATAAAAAGGATGGGACAAAAGTGTCAAAACCTTTTGGAATGGCGGTAAGTCGTACCTTTGGTGATAGTGGGGTAGTACAGATAAAAATTTCAAAACAATTATTGAACAATATTGGCGCGGTACGTTATACGATTGCAACATTTGATCCATCACAGCCTTTAAATACGGATAGTTTATTCCAGGGGGGGTCTAGTGCGGCGGATGTGTTTCCTGGAACACCGGCGACTTTTGGCGGTGAGATTAATGGTTATGGAGAAGTGACGTTGTCGGGTAGTACTTTAACTACAGATTACACGATATATTATGTTTATGGTTTTGGTATAAATCCGGTAGCTGAATTTTCGCCAGACGGAAGTATCTTAGCGCATTATATTTACAGTGGTGGTTTACATATTGCCAGGGTTGCAGGTGCCGATACTTTATATTATCATTGTGATGGGTTGGGCAGCGTGCGTGTAATGACGAATGAAAGTGGAACCATTCAGTGGCAGGCGTGGTATTGGCCATTTGGGGAGATGACCAAATCAGGATTTGCTGATAACACACATGGGTTCACCGGAAAGGAATGGGATTCTGAGATGGGATTAAACTACTTCTGTCAGCGGTATTATGATCCCGAGGTGGGGAGGTTTATGCGGCTGGATCCGGAGGACTCACCAGCGTCATCACCCTATACCTATTGTATGAACAATCCCTTGATGTGCGTGGATCCTGAGGGTACAAAATTCAGTTATCTTGAAGAGGAACAACAGAGGTGGGCGATGGAAGATTGGTCGAACTGGAAAAGTAGTGGTGGCGGTGGTTACACCGGCTCAACCCCTGGTTTTGGCAGCTGGCCCGGGTCAATGGAAAGCTGGATGCGGGCACATCCAGCGTTTTATGCCGAAGTTTTGCTCAATGAATTCATCAGTATGATGCGCTTCTTTTTTGCGAAAAATGATTATTTCAGAACAACCACGATTGCCGGCAATGAACAGATTACCACTGAATACTTCTTCAACCCGATAACGATGGGGATAGGAAAAATTACGACGACTGAAGTTTTATCATGGGAACTTGCTGCTGCATTGAAATTAAATGCTGGGATCAGTGATTTTCGACTTCATTTAATAGGTGATGTCAATGATGCAATAGTATGGGCACTAACCAAAACAATTGATTTTATGGCAGAACAAGGAGAGATTACAGGTGATTTCAAAAGTTGGTCAGAGGCTTATTTATATTATACTACCTCTGAGAAAGAGTATATCTATTGGCATTTAGAACCAGGAAGTAAAGAGTGGTTGGAAATAATTCAACCTCCGAATTGCCCTTTCTATCGCTTAAGCTGGGCAGTCTACTTATTATGGAATTGGCATCGAATAAAGAAATGAATCTTCTGTGGTTACATGAAGATAAATAATGAATTCAATACTTTAATCTATGAATGGAAGAGCATATGATAACGGGATGATTTTTTATTCATTGTTCGCTGTTTTGTTGATTTTAGATGTAATTCTCATATCTGAAATGGCAATGGAAATAAAAATAGTAGGAATTCAAAGTACATTTAAATATTTATATTTTATACTTTTAGGTTTAGCGTGTGCGATAGGTGTTAAGTTTAATCACGAATTAGAACTTTATCAAAATTCACTAAATGATTTACATAAAAAGCAAAAAATTATAGATAACAAGAAAAAAAATAGGTTTGTTAAATTTTCACTATTTTTGGTGATAATTGTGATAGTGACTATTGTATTAAAGGTGATACAGTTTATGTTTTCCTCTTCAAGTTCGGATATATTTTTGTTTAATTATTTAGGAAAATTTTATTTTTGGATGCACGAAATTGGGGGACTTATGTTACCTTATGCTTTGTTAATTTCGGTGTTATGGATAGGAATTTATAGAAGAGAGCGGCGGATTCAGACGACTATTGATATTTTATTAAAAGTTAAGAGAAACTGTCGTTAAGTTTCTATTCTACATTTTTTCCGAATGGAAATAGGTTTTCCTTCCTCTGTAGGGATTAAAATAGGAATACACAGTGCACATCATAAGTTTGAGGATCTTGGTTTACGCAGTCATATCCAGATAATACTCTGGGAAAAGGGTGTTTCCTCTTCTCACTGGATAAGACGTTTCCCTATTCCCTGGTGGTAATTATATGAAGGTAATAATAGATTCCGTGGAAAAGTTAAATTGTGTTGCTCGTTATATTCATGACGCTATGTTTGAGATAGATAAAGTTATATTTAAAGAACAAAATAAATTTTTTGGTTTAGAGGTAATACGTGTATTATATGAAGAAGCCGTAGTGCGTAAAAAAACATTTCTTTACAAAATTATGTCGGCGCCGAAACTTAGATCTTCACTTAGCTTCAAATGTGTTAATAAGATGAAGTTAAATTCTACCGAACCAACTGACTTTATAAATAAAATCAAATACGATTCAAGGAATCAACAGATTAAATTTAGTTGCGTTAAAGGAACGAAAATTTGTTTGGATGTAGAAAGAATGGAAGGAAAATTTGATGATATTGAAAAAATTTCTGAGGGACGGCATAAATTTACCGTCCTTTTTTGGGGTCTGGAAATTGAAAATTGGTGAATTAGAAATAACTGCGATTAAAACTACCGGTGTCTTATGATCAAATCGCTACATTCTAAAAGAATCACATTTTCCTTTACGTATTCCAATTTTTTGGTAACGATATGGTTAAAATCTTAATCAAGTCAGAAAGCGATTTAGAACGCGCAGCAGATTATTATCATGATGCCGCATTCTATCTTAACAGTATTAAATTTGACAAAAAGAAAGAAGAATTTTCATTAAAATTGGAAAGAGTTAGATGGGAAGAAACAACTGTAAAAATGAATCTTCTGTTTTTGAAATTATGCACAGCACCACGCAACGCATCAGCCATAACTTTTAATAAAGTTACAAATATGCAATTAAGCCGCACTGAAGAATTTTTTTATAATTCAGAGCCAGCCGATTTTATTGATGTTATCATATATCATCCAGATAAAAAAGAGATCGATTTTAAATGCATCTTTAAGACGGTTGTCAAATTAACAGTTAAAGAACTTAATGGTGTATTTATGGATTTAAATGAAAATCTCGGAAAGGCACATTTTATTTATCTCTTTGGAATTGAAATAGGTCGTCATTAATCAATAAGGGGTATGAAGTCGGATTTCTATATTCGCCGTCTATGTCTCATTCTTTTATCATAACAAAAACAAATAGTCAAAGAATTGGGTGTTTTACAGATTTTTATTATTTAAAACATATTCAAGGAGGTAATTATGGCAAAATTCAAAAACATAAATATTAGCCGAGCTGGTTCGCTTGGGGTTCTTATTGCGCTGATTGTGTTCTTAACAGCAAAAAGGAGTTATATAACTGCTGTTACTTTGTTAGCGGCATTTGCTGTTTCCGTATTTGATTTATTAAATCAGAAAGTGAATGAACTTAAGAATGAGTTAACAAAGATGCAAAAGCAGTTGGATTCGAAGGATAAGGAAAATGAGTAACCTGGGTTCAAATTACCACATTCTCTATACTTGCAAAACCATTTAATTTTATTATAATTATCCGGAGTAAAAATGGGGAAAGAGCAGCAACGGAGAGATTTTTGTGCGGGTTATTATGATCCCGAGGTGGGGAGGTTTATGCGGCTGGATACCTGGACACAACTCCCTGATGATGAAAGATTATTCAGCTATGAAAAGTATTCCTTTAATGCAGGCAAATAAAAAGGAGTCGGTTCAAAAAAACAAGTATTTTCCAGGTTTTATACAAGCTGTAGGATTAATTATTTTAGTTTATTTATTACCGAGTATTTTATTGGTTACTACGAAATATTTAGTTAATATTTCCCTTTATAACAACTTTATCTTTCGGACGATTGTAACTATAGTTTCATTTTCGGTTGTCCTTTTTTTCTTTCGGCGGCATATTGGTATGCAAATCAATTGGTCAATCATCTTCAGACATATAAAAACATCAAGTTTCATTTTGATAGTAACTTCAATTATAGGAATAATAATACTTTCCGCAGGAATAAATTATATTATTCAATATTTGTTTAACAAATTAGGTTATATCCATAACCCCTATGATTACTTAATGTCTAAATCATTTATTTTTTTCTATATCACAATTGTAATAATCTTTCCTGTTTTAGAAGAATTATTTTTTAGCGGTTTAATTTTACCTGGCTTTATTCGTCGGTATTCAACAAGCAAAGCATTAATATTGATATCTATACTTTTTTGTTTTAGCCACAAAAATCTCTACCAGTTGCCCGGAGCGTTCCTTTTAAGGTTATTTATTTCCTGGCTGTTTATTAAAAGTAACTCATTGGTACCGTGCATTTCGGCCCATGTGTTAAGTAATTTGTTGACCGTAATTGCTCTTCGCTTCGTTTTCGTTTTTCCTGATTACTTATTACTACCAGATTATGTTTCTGGCTGGATGATAGTAGGTGTTGGTTGCGGATGTGTCGCTATTGGTACCTGGTTTTTGAGTCATAAAAAGATAATAATGAGAGAATACCCTATGGACGGATCTGCAAAAGTTAATATAATGAAATTATGAAGACTTATAAAGAGAAATTAGATCGAATTGTTAATATAATTCTAATCATTGCCAGTATTGTTCTCGCCGTCTTAATGGTGTTAGTTGTATTTTTTATTTACTTAACTTCCAGTAATGTTGATATAGAGGAAATCATACTTCTTATAGTTGGTAAACTATTAGGGGTATCATCACTGTGTCTGATATTTATCTGCTTGTATAAGTGGTTAAATGATATCACAAGCAAATTGGAAATTAAGTGGCCATCGATATTAAACTATTCATTTAGTCATTATGTCAAAGTGAATAAAAATCTCTTTTTTTCTTTGCCTTTTATTCTGTTAGCTGGAGGATTTCTAATGGAAATTGATATTATGTGGGGGATTGTTATAGTAATTTTTGTTGTTCTCTTTTTTATAATTATAATACTCTCATTAGTGGCAGTAATATATCAGCGATTCATACGAAAGAAAGGTTCATAAATTTATAGGATCATTTAGAGGTCAGTTTTCTATATTCTACTTCTTCTGCTCTCAGAATCTATTTTCCCCTTGCAAAACCTTTTAATTTTATTATAATTATCCGGAGTAAGAATGGGGAAGGAGCAGGAGTTCACCGGAAAGGAATGGGATTCTGAGATGGGCTTAAACTACTTCTGCCAGCGGTATTATGATCCCGAGGTGGAGAGGTTTATGCGGCTGGATCCGGAGGACTCACCAGCGTCATCACCCTATACCTATTGTATGAACAATCCCTTGATGTGTGTGGATCCCGAGGGTACGACGTCGATGGTAAAACAGTGGGTTGAATGGCAAATGGCTGATGATGCAGAGTTCTGGGGTTCGATGAAGAATTATTATACTGGCTGGGAAGATCCGAATAAGGTATTCTATGCGAACTCTTCTTTAATGGATCCTGATTTCTGGGCACCAGGTTGGGATTGGAGTTGTTCTAATTATTTAATCAGACAGGCAATGTTTCTCTTAAGTTCAGGCATCTTCGAATGGGATGTGCTTACCTGGGAAGGATGGGAACATATCAATATTGGAGAATGGTTGAAAGTTCAGGGTGTAAATATAGAAGATCAATACCTAATAGGCAAATTAGGTCTGACGGGACCAGCAGTTGGAGCAAGTACGATGTTTGTTAACTTACTTTCTATTACAGAGTTCTATAAGGGAAGCATATATGACGTGGCAGCAGTTATACTGCATGAAGCGACACATATGCTTCAACGAAGCTATGGTTTTGAAGCCTATAGTAGAGAACTATTAGATCGAATGGAGAGACAAGCTTATAGTGTTGAAGGTTTCTATTTCTATGACATGATGAGTTCTAAAATGAAAGAAAGTTGGTTTATGGGTGCAAAAAAGTATGGATTAATTCCTTAACAACATAACAAGAACAATGTTGGTTAAAACAATCATGAAAGCTGACATTTTTAGTGCTTTAGAGAGGGGAAAAAGGTATTTCATATCAAAAATTTGTTTTATTATAATTTTATTGATCATCAACAGTTTATTTTGCGTCCGCTTTAGCAGACAACCCGATGGTGTTTTACGGATTTTTTTAAAAGAAGATTCTTTATATTCTATAAAATCAGAATATTTTGAAGCTGTTTATGTAGATTCTGTTGATTTTATCATGAATTCTTTCTATGACAGTATCTATAATATAAATTTAAAAAAAGGGGAGAAGATTCTTTTTATTTTTCAATTTAAGCATCCACGCGCAATTTTACCTGCAACAGGACAGATTGATAATTGTTTTCTCATCATAATGGATTCAATTGTTTTTGATACTGTGAGGCGTTTTGATTCGAGTTCAATAAAGGGGTTGTTTTGTAGCTACTTGATATCAACAGGTAGTGTTTCTAAAGTTAGCTCACATATAATTGGTCAGCTTGTCTTTCATGAAGAACGTGCTGACACGGTTTCTGGTGAAATAGATTTTGAAATTATAGATTATTATTTATGTCCGGAACGATTACCTTATAGTATGGTAAATAAAAAATATGCTAATGGTAAAATAATCTTTAAAGCTGTGAAGCGAAGAAAAGAAATGGTTAGTCAATATTTTGATTATATAAAAATTCCCAAGGAAGTTGCCGCCGATTTTTAAAGAGAGTCAATACCGGCCACTGATTGTAGCCTCTGTAAAAATTAATGGTTATGGAAAGCCGGTTCTGTATAAAAATGGGATTTTCCCCTTGCAAAACCATTTAGTTTTATTATAATTATCCGGAGTTAAAGATGGAGTGGTACAATGAGGCGATGCTATGGTGGACAAAAAAAAGCGTAAACTTTTAGGCGCGGTAATCTGCCTAATCGTTGTTTTTCTCATATTGTTTTTTCTCTTTGATGAAGGTATTTTTCTATTTCTTATATTTTTAACTCTCTGGATATTCTTTATTGCGGTAACAATAAAACCTCTAAATAGAGTTTACTACTGGTTGATTTTCGGTAAAGAGCCGACAGAAAAACAGCTAAAGATATTTATCATTAGTGGCTTTGTGATTACAGTTGTTGGATTCCTGCTTTTATTAGTTTGCATTCGTTATCCGACTACACCTCTGGGTTATTTCCTGAGAACAGTAATATTTGGTTTTCTGCTTATAGGAATATATGCAATTTATAAAAGGAAGAAAAAAAAATGAACAATATCATAGTAATGAAATATCGTCTTACTTCTACATTCTATATACTTGCAATTCCTTTCAGTTTTGCTATAATTATCCGGAGTAAGAATGGGGCTTTACAATGAGGGCCATTATGAAAGATAAAAAACATCTTAAACTTTTAGGCGTTTTAATCTGTTTAATTCTGGTTTTTCTTATATTGCTTTTTGTTACTAAAAAAAGTATTTTTCTGGCTCTTATATTTACTACTGTCTTTATATTTTCTGTTACCATAACAATAAAACCTTTTAATAAAGTTTACTACTGGTTGATTTTTGGTAAAGAGCCGACCGAAAAACAGCTGAAGATATTTATCATTAGCAATTTTGTAATTATCCCTCTCGGTTTCTTATTCTTTCTCTTTTGTATTATATACTCAGCTACCCCTCTAAGATATTTTTTGAGAACAATAATATTTGTCTTTCCGATCATAGGATTATATATGATTTATAAACGGATGAAACAGGAGTAAATAGATCAGATGATCAAACACCTTATTCTTATTGCGGGGATAATATTACTTTTCTCTTTCTGTATTTATCTTATAACTGGTAATACAATTTGTTTAGCTTTTGGGATAGGTATATCTATCCTCTTAATATTTCTTGTTATTACTATACCCATCAATGTGTTTTTCTATAGGTTGAGAACTGGTAAAAAAATAAGCGAGACAAGGATGGGTTACTATATGATACTTCAGCTCGTAGCTTTAATAGTAGTAATGGCCTTTTCCCTTATTAATATTAACCATCCCACCACTCCCTTAGGCTTTTTACTGAGAGCAGCAATAGTTGGTCTTCCGTTTCTGGGAATATATCTAATTTATAAATACCGTAAAAAAAACAAGTAGATCATATGGGTAAACGCCTTATTCTTGTTCCTGTGATAATATTACTTTTCTTTCTCTGTATTTATATTATAACCGGCAAGACAGTTTATTTAAATATAATAGGTCTAACTTCCTTTTTGACGTTCGTTGGTTTCATTCTACCTATTACTGTATTTTTTGATAGAATAATAACTGGTAAAGAAATAACAGAAGAAAAAATGGAATATTATGTACTTATCGAATCGGTTGGATTATTATTGTTTGGGATATTTATTTCTTTTAATGTCAGATACTATCCCACCACTCCTTCAGGTTATTTCCTGAGAACAGTAATATTTGGTTTTCTGCTTATAGGAATATATGTAATTTATAAACGCCGTAGAAAAGGATAAATGGATTCATGAAATCGACTTATCGTTTATTGTATTAGTAATATCAGGCGCTATGCATCGGAGGGGTTAAGGGGCGGAGGGGAAAGGGGGAAACGTTAGAAGCGTTTGGAGCGTTTAGAGCGTTTGGAGCGTTGGGAGCGTTAGGAGAAACGGGGAG
>DRIG01000032.1 GCA_011052815.1 candidate division WOR-3 bacterium
AATCATCGCATAGCATATAACCTTCCTTCTTTCAGATTATACACATCTGTACCTATTTTTTCAATAGCCAAAGAATGAGTAACCAGGATTATCGTCCGCCCCTCATTCTTTAGACCACGAAACACTTCAAGCAGTTTATCAGTGTTCTCATCGTCGAGATTACCCGTGGGTTCGTCAGCGAGAATTATCAAAGGATCATTGATAAGGGCGCGTGCGATCGCGACCCGCTGTTTTTCACCGCCGGAGAGTTGCTCAGGCAAACGGCCTTTCTTGTCAGCCATACCGAACTTCTCGAGCAGCGCCATAGCCTTACTGTAAACGACCTTCGGAGAAACACCGTTGATCAATCCCGGCAGGGCGATATTCTCCAGACATGTGAATTCAGCAAGGAGATGATGAAACTGGAACACAAACCCGATCTTCTTATTCCTTATTCCGGAAAGTTCCCTGTCACTGCAAAGCGACAAGTCCAGATTATCAAAGATGATTCTGCCTCCTGTAGGTCGGTCGAGGCTTCCGATTATGTTAAGAAGCGTCGATTTGCCGCTCCCCGACGGTCCGAAAATACCGACGAAACTGCCTGCTTCAACCTTCAGGTCGATCCCCTTCAATACTTCGATTGTTTCGTGTTTCAGATAGTAGGTCTTCTTTATGTCGGAAAGTTCAAGGATATTACTCATTACGTAAAGCCTCCACCGTCGTCAACCGCGTCGCCCTTATCGCCGGATATATTGTAGCAAGAAAACTGGTGACAAGCGCCGCCCCTGCGGTCATAATAAAATCAGTCAAAGACATTTCAACCGGCAGGGTTTCGATGAAGTATACATCACCGGGAAGATTTATGAACCGATATTTTCCAAGAAAGAAACAAGCCGCAAAAGCGAAGATCACACCGAGCACCGTTCCCATTACGCCGATCATTGTACCGTGATAAATAAAGAGCCTCATTATACCGGGACGGGTGAACCCGAATGAACGGAGAATACCTATCTCCTTGGTCTTCTTCTTGACCATATTCACGAGTGTCCCGACGATATTGAATGCGGCGACGAGGATAATGAGCGCCAGGACGATGAAGGTAACAATCTTCTCCAGTTTAAGCGCCGCAAATACAGAATGATTGGACTCTATCCAGTCCTGGGCACGGTAAGGATAGCCCAGTTCATCCTCAATGATTCCGGAATATCGAGGGGTCTTGTAAACATCATCGACACTCAACTCAATACCGCTCACTGAATTACCCATCTCGAAAAAATCCTGGACGTCCTTTATATCCATAAAAACAAAGAGCATATTGTAGTCATAATATCCGAAGTCGAAAACCCCCCTGAGCACGATCTTCCTCGCCCTGGGCAGCATGCCGAAATGTTCACCGAAAGGAGAAGCGATGATCAGGGTGTCCCCCACTGCAGCGGCTAAATTGTGGGCGAGTTCCACACCTATAACACAACCGTCCTTAAGGTCGAAAACACCGTCGATCATCTTGTGGTTGATCTGCGTAATCCTCTTTTCGATCTCCTGATTCACACCCTTTATCACCACACCATCCATCCGTTTCTTATGCCTTACAATGGTCTTTTGATAAACAACAGGTGCAGCCGCTTTTATAAAAGAAAATTTTGAAAGTTTTTCAAGCAACAGAGTATGATCTTCGATAGGCTCATTGAAGTAGCGACGGACGAGAATATGGGGAGCACCGCCGAGGATTCTCCGTCTCAATTCGTTCTGGAAACCGTTGAGCATGGACAGGGCGATCAGGAGCGCCGCCACACCGACGAAAATCCCTCCGATCGCAATCACTGTGGATAGAGAGAAAAAAACGCCGCTCTTCGAACGAAGATAACGCCGGGCTATGAATAACTCGGTATTCATCTTTCCCTGCGCAGCTGCGGAAACAATATCACATCACGGATCGACGGTTGATTGAAGAGCACCATACATAATCGGTCGATTCCGATACCGAGACCGCCGGTGGGAGGCATTCCGTACTCCAGTGCCTGGAGAAAATCT
Source organism: candidate division WOR-3 bacterium (assembly GCA_011052815.1). NCBI lineage: Bacteria > Pseudomonadati > Caldifarciminota > Caldifarciminota bacterium. The sequence goes on from DRIG01000032.1 coordinate 2,011, forward strand.
TCGTCAATTTCACTCAGCCCTTCTTCTTTTGCGGCGAGTTGCGCCTCGAATCTCCTGCGCTGTTCCAGCGGGTCGTTCAACTCTGAAAAGGCATTAGCCAATTCTATTCCGCAAATAACAAGCTCGAATCTTTCTACAAGATGCTCGTTCTCTCTGTGGACCTTTGCAAGCGGTGATATTATCTTGGGATAGTCGATTACAAAAGTCGGTTCAATAATCCGTTTCTGGACGAGTTCACTGAAGAGCTTGTCTATCTTGGCGCCCTTTGACAGCTTTTTGAAATCAATACCATGGTCTTTACACGCATCATCGATAAGCCTGTCATCGGCGGAGAGAATATCGAAATTAAGCCTTTTGTTGAGGGCGTCGACGTATTTGAGTCTTGCAAAAGGCCGTTTGAAATCGACCTCCTGTTCAATGAACTTTATCCTGCGCGAACCGATGAGACCATCCAGCAGGAATTCAAAAAGTGATTCGACAAGTTCCATAATCCCCTCGTAGTCCGTATACGCCTGATAGATCTCAATCATCGTGAACTCAGGATTATGAAAACGATCGAGTCCCTCATTGCGGAAATCGCGACAGACTTCATAGACCTTTTCAAAGCCGCCGACAAGGAGCCTTTTCAAATACAGCTCATCGGCAATCCTCAGATACATATTCTGCTCCAGGGCGTCATAATACGTCGTAAACGGTGTTGCCGCTCCTCCACCGTATATCGGCTGCAGGATCGGAGTCTCTGCTTCAACAAAACCTTTCCTATCCAGGAAATCCCTGATATGGGAGATGAGCCGTGCACGGTTCTTAAAGACCTCCCGCACCCCGGGGTTGGCGATAAGATCAAGATACCGTTTTCGATATCGAAGTTCAACATCTTTAAGGCCGTGCCATTTTTCAGGCAGAGGCCGAAGTGCCTTGCAGAGAATAACGAAATCCTCAACGAGGATGGTTATCTCATCGGTCTTTGTCCTGAAGACCTTGCCGGATACACCGATGAAATCACCGATATCGATAAATTTGAAGAGATCGAATTTCTCTTTGAGAATATCTTTTCGTAAATATATCTGAAGGGTATTACACTCATCGCTGAGCGTCGCGAAAGCGGTCTTTCCATGGCCTCTTACCGAAATAATCCTGCCGCATGATTTAACAATCTCTTCTGATTTGCTGAGCGCGTCAAAATTATCTTTCACCTCTGTAAAGGTATGCGTTCTGTCGAATTTATAGGGATATGGATTAATTCCCTGTTCTCTTATCTTTGCGAGCTTGTTCAATCTTTCTTCCATAAGTGAATAATATCCTAAAAACCATAAAAGTCAATAAAAATGATGGAACCGTAAATACAAATAAGGGTATGAATTACGAACTTCGGCTATGGTTCACAGGATGTCGTCGGTCGTCAGGAGGGTGGCGAAGCCGTATCCCAGATTCAACAACGTCGCTTTATGCATCTCCCTGGTGTAAGTGGCTGTTGCATCGATGCAAAAATAGACTTCAAATCCCCTCATAAAGGCGCTGCGCGCCGTGGTCTCACAACAAAGGTTGGTGAGTACCCCGGATATCACAACCTGTCCCACCCCTGCTGTTCTGAGAATCCGCTCCAGTTCCGTATATAAAAACGCATCGTACTGCTCTTTAATGATGATTCTACCGGCTTTTGTATCCAGAACATCGATGATGACACTCATCGGGTTGTCTTCGGTTATATTCTCCCGCCACCATTTGAGCATCAGATTGTTCTTCCGCCTGGAATCAATATGGCGTGTGAAGATGATCGGTCGGTTTCTCTCTTTAAAACACTTGATCAATCGACGGATATTGGTGATTACTTTTTTTATGCCGGGTACACAGGAATCACTCTTTTCATCGCAAAAATAACGCTGCATATCAATAACCAGCAACGCACAATCGTCCTTGTTTAACTGAAATCCTCTACCTGCCATGCGGCCTCGCGTTTCCTCAACTCACCGGGGATAACCTACGGGAATTATATAAAGAGGATCTTCTTCAACAAAAGCGAGTATTCCCTTGAGCTCGAGATCATCGAATGCTCCGATCGGGACCGAACCCAGACCCGCTGCCACCGCCTCGAGATGAATATTCTGGGCGCAATGGCCGACCTCGTTATAGACATAGCGGATGCCGCGCTCACCGTATCGTCCGGTTGTACGTCCAAAGATCGCCGCAATGACGATCACCATCCCGGCTTCAGCGATGAAATTTTGTTCCAAGGCGGCATGGGCGATTGCTTTACGCAGATCACCATCCTGTTCTTTCGTTACACCATGACTCTCGGGGATATAACGAAAAAATCCATCCTTGGTTGCATAAAAAATCTCGAGAGGATAGGTTGCACCCGCCGAAGGCGCCGCACGAAATCCATTCTCTTCATCAGTGATTCCCTGTGCCGCCCAGAGAATATTGGAAATCACCGCCAGGGGAATCTCCTTATCCTTGAAATCCCTGATTGACCTTCTTGTTCTTATGCACTCTTCAATCGATTTGTTCGTGAACTTCGGTTCAGGCAGTCTTATCATATTGTCCTGTCCTTGCATAATAATAAAAACAGCAAAAAGGGAAAACATCTAATCAATCTCCTCTTCAGTTCAATTATCTTTCTTCTCTTGTTCATGGATAACCCGTGCGGTGTTACAGTGTATTTCAACGGTATCATCCAGCATTTCAGCATAACCTCCGCCCAGTACCACTGCAAGAGGAATCTTTTTATCAAATGCACGCCTCACGACCGTCTCGTCCCTCTTTTTCAGGCCGTCGATAGTGAGACGCAGATTACCGAGTTGATCAAAGACATAAGGGTCGGCGCCGGCAAGATAGATTATAAGCTCAGGCATAAAATTCTCATAGAGCGCATCCAATCCTCGATTGAGCTCTGATAAATATTCATCGTCGCCGACTCCCATGTCGAGGCCGATATCCAGATCTGAACGTTCTTTTTTGGGGTACAAATACTCCTGATGTATGGAAAAAGTAAACACCCTCTTTTCATCCTGGAAAAACCTTGCCGTGCCGTTGCCCTGATGTAGATCACAGTCGATTACGGCGATCCGTCCGATCCCCTGCTCGAGCATTTTGACCGCGGCGAAGACGACATCATTGAAATAACAGAATCCTTCGGCGTGGTCATAGAATGCATGGTGGAATCCACCGCCGATATGGTAACAGGCACCGCCTTTTCGAGCGCGCTGCGCAGCCAGAAAAGACCCGCCGCAGCACAACCGCTGCGCCTCGATAATCGCTTTGTTCACCGGCATCTCAGAAGGAAATGTACGGGCGGTGAGACGGATATTCAACAGGTCATCAAGATACTCTTCAGAAACGATTTTGAGAAGATCATCCCTGTCGGGCATCTCTGGTTCAAAGAGATTGGATTCCGTGATTATCCCTTCTTCCTTCAATTTATCATGGATTAACCCGTATTTTTCGGTCCGGAAAACATGGACACCGATGTCAACGCGGTAATCCCAAGAAAAGACAAAGTCCATTATCTTGAAACGGATTGCAGACTATATCTCAAGACCGGCACAGCGGACAAATGTATCGCGCATATAGGTGTTCATTCTTCTGAGTCTTTCGCAGAGCAGGCGGACCAGTGAATGATAGAAATTCAACCCGACACGCGGAAATCTCTCTACAAGTTCCTTGAAATCCTCACGGTGGATGATGCCGAGTGTCGAATTTTTTGTACAGCGTGCAGTCGCGGAACGGGATTTCGGATCGACAAACGCAAATTCGCCGAAGACATCATACGGACGGACGATGTAGACGGTCGATTCACCGAGTTGCGGTGCAATCTTTATCTGAATCTCAACCTCTCCCTTAAAGAGCATATAAAATTCGGTCGATACATCACCCTCGGAAAATACTATATCACCCTCGACAAACTCCTTCTCTTTTACAATCTTAAGTAACTCTTCCCATTCCATTTCTTTGAGTTCACCGAACAGACCTGTCTTTTGTAACTGTTCCTTATCAATCATAATATTATTTTAACGATGAAAATCAAAATGTCAACGGGTTAAGAGCGAAGGGCATAGAGCAAAGGGTTAAGGGCGGAGGGTGTTAAGAGGTGATGATTTTGAAGAGATAATAGAGCAGGAATATCAATATCACAATAAGCAGAATCGAAATATAGAGCGACTTATTCTTTTTTCTGCGTCTTTTTTTCTTTTTCACCTTCGGCTTTCTCACGATCGTCGTGGCATGCCGACTCTGCTCTATGCTCTTCAACAAACCCGCAAGGTCCTCCTCGACCTGCGCCGCCTTTTTCCAACCGATGAAACGCCGCAGGTCTTTGCTCATCTGTGCTGCGCTTTTATACCGCCGATTGAGGTTTTTACTCATCGCCCTGCGGATTATACGTGAAAGCCTTAAGCTGTGATGGGGATCATGCCAGAACGGAGAAGAATATTTACCTCTGATTATCTTTGCAGTGATGGCGTGGGAATTTTCACCGGTGAAAGGTTTTTTACCCGTCACCATCTCATAGAGAACAATACCGATCGAATAGATATCAGATTGATGCGTCAACTTCTTGCCCACCGCCTGTTCCGGCGACATATAGAACGGAGTTCCAATGACCGTTCCGGTCGAAGTGAGATGCGGCATATCTTCACCACGGGCAACACCGAAATCAGTGATCTTCACCTCTCCCTGCCGGGATATGAGAATATTGGTCGGTTTTATATCACGGTGAATCACGCCGTTCTTGTGGGCGTGTTCAATCGCCTGACAGACCTCACGTGCAATCACCGCTGCAGTGACTGGATGCAGGGGTGCTTCGCACTCAATGATCTCGGCGAGATTCATTCCGTCGATATATTGCATAACCAGATAGCAGGAATTGCCGAAATTAAAGTAGTCATACACGGCGACGATGTTTTTGTGATCCAGGTTTGCGGAAATAAGGGCTTCCTGTTTGAATCTCCGCCTCGATTCATTCCTGCCCATCTCTTTAATCACCACGACTCGATTAAGCGGAATATGGATCGCCGTATAGATTTTAGCCATACCGCCTTTACCGATGATGTCAAGAACCTTATAGTTCCCGATGAACCTGACTTCTTTCTTCATATTTAACGACTCTGTTTCTCCCCGCCCTCTTCGCCTGATAAAGGGCTTTATCAGCACACTCCAGAATCTTTTTTAGACCGCCGCCGTCTGCAGGAAACGTCGCTGTCCCGATGCTCACGGTTATCTTAATCCCCAGAATCTTTCCGGTCTGCTCGGCGATTATCCGATTGATGTCCCTGCCCACCTTGAACGCATCAGCAGAGACGGTGTTCGGTAGAATCACCACGATCTCTTCCCCGCCGTAGCGAGCCACCAAATCACTCTTTCTGCAGGAACTCTTTATCAACTGGGCGACCACTTTTAAGGCATCGTCGCCGACACTGTGGCCGTAAGTATCATTTATCTTTTTAAAATGGTCGATGTCGATAAATAGTACCGAAAGGGAACGGCCGTTCCGCTTCGCTTCGGTAAATTCCTTTTTTGACATTTTGTCAAAGTATTGTCGATTGTATAAACCGGTGAGTCTGTCTTCGTGGGCGAGTACTGACAGCCGTTTTCTGCTCTTCTTGACCACGCTCTCTATCTTTTTGAACTCTTCTTTTAATTCGCTGTCTTTTATCTTACGGCGCAGGGAGATAAATTTGTTCTCGAGAAGCACTGTTTCTTCTCCTTTTCTGCCGAGCTCGGTCGCTTCAGGATAAGGCAGTTTAGCAGTACCGTCATCAAGGAGCAACAAATAATCTCCAATCGTCACCTCATCATGCAGGTTCAGAAATTCCTTCTTGATCCTGACGCCGTTGACAAAGGTACCATTGGTGCTGTTGAGATCTTCAATGATAAATCTCTTACCGTCGTATTCAAGAGCGGCGTGATGTCGGGAAACATCTTTACTGCTGATAACGAGGTCGACGTCGTCACTGCGGCCGATCAAATATCGACCCTTTTTGCCGACAGAAAACTTCTTTACGACAACGCCGTTGTCAACAAGCAACAGAAAATACTCATTCATAATCTTCTCAAAAACTCAACATCAGCTGCAGATAAGTATGGTTGTGCAGCCATTTAGGGGTCGGAAAGTCGCCTTCCATCGCCTCAACGAAATAGAACCAGATTCTTTTATAACGGTATTCAAAACCGACATTAATCCTCCGTTCGGCGAATTCCCTGGGCTGGTTATTAAAATAGAACTGACGCTGAGTGCCGAAATGCCACACGAATCGGCCACCGGGATGGTATTCAAGGTCGACAAGATATGCATAGATCTTTCTCTGATAATCAAAAAGACTGTCCGGAACCGCCGAAAGGTGATAAACCGACTCGCCTGCGTTCTTGTGATTATACGTCAGATATAAATACGGACGCCACCTGTCATTGAGTCTTAAACCGACCATGGTCTCGGTTATCATCTCGAAAATATCACTGCTGAAAACCCGCATCGTGTCCTGAATATCTGTTTCAAGGTATTGCAGATTGAAGATAAATCCGAGACGCAGTCTGCCGATATCCTGCCACACCCTTGTATAGAAATTCCTGTGCAATCCCTTCTCACGATAAGATGGCGGCTGAATACTGTCGGGTTCAGTGGATTCAAGACGGTACCTGTTCGACAGATCGAGTTTCAAAGAAAGATGGCCGGAACTCCAGTATCTGTTGAGATTCATCTTCACTTTAATCGGATGTTGTTTATAAATTATCTTCTCGGCACCGGCAGGATGATTCTTCAGTGAAAAGTTCCGGTCAAAATCCTCGGCAATGACAAAGAGTTCAAAAAAGTTCAAATAATCTCCGCCGAAGAAAACGCCTGTGCCGACCTCATCTTCACCTTTGTAATAATGGGTTGTAATGGTGAAGAGAAATTTGAAATTTCTCCACAGACGGAAATAAGGTTCAAACCTGTGATTTGAAATATGAGAACCATAATCAGCAAGATATTCATTTCTGTAGCGCAAGCCGAACCAATCGGTGAGCTCCGCCTCCAGTTTCGTATCAAGTGAAATATACCAGTTGAGCAAATCAAGACATCCCTGTGAAGTGCGGAAGCCAAAAGTAAGTGAATCGAACCTCGCTTCCCACTCCGGGAAATAATGCGCCAGCTGTTTATCGAGCAGATACTGACAATTCGAATCTTCAGGGACACAGAAGAAAAAGAGATATAAGATAATACTCATAACTCCTGACGTCGTGTAATATAAATATCGCCGAAGACTTCCTGTTGTTCCACCCGGGCATAACCCGATTTAACGAGCTCCAGCATTCCGAAGAAATATGCGACCGCAATCGTCACGTTGTTCTTCTCCCGTAAGAAATCGAGGAAATTAATCTTTTCCTCATTCGCCAATAAATTTTTAATCTCTTCAACAATGACCTCGATGGGTACTTCCTGGCGTTTGACCACAAGTTTTTTCTCTTCCTGCGGCTTTAACCTGCGGAAGGCGAGAATCAAACTTTCGATATCCCCCTCTTCGAGCGGCGGCTCTTCCCTGCTTATCCTTGGAAACTGTTTACTCGTCTCCGCCTCCATCAAACTGAACGCCTTTGCTATCTCCTTATACTTTTTAAACTCCTCCACAATCTGCATAAGTGTTATCGGCTTTACTTCTTCCTCATCAACCGGCGTACGCGGCAAGAGTGAACGCACCTTCAATCTTATCAGGATCGCCGCCATGAGAAGAAAATCAGCGGCGTCTTCGAGATCGTCCCTTTCTATCTTTCGGATGTAATCAAGATACTCTTCAGCGATCTGGGCGATCGGGATATCGAATATATCAACCTCTTTTTTCCGAACAAGATAGACGAGCAGATCAATCGGACCGTAGTAAATTCCAATATCTATCTTCATCGTTTAAAAAAGTCTATTCAGGATTCGAAGGGTGTCAATAATCTCTATTAAATCTTTCAATGGGCGCCTCTCCGACTGAGTGAATAGACCTTAATCGTTTCCTCCTTACCCTTCACCTTGACTTCACCCAGTTCCCTGAATTCCAGTTCAGGAACCGGGTCCGCCATTACCATCTTATAGGTTGCGGCACCGACCACGATACTGCAGTCAAATTTCTTTGTCACTCCCTCAAGTCGGGATGCAAGATTGACCGCATCTCCGATCACCGTGTACTCCATGCGCATCGGAGAACCGAAATTACCGCTGATCACTTCTCCTGAATTTATTCCGACACCGATCCTGAATCCCAGTTTCTCGGCTTTTGCCACCATATCCAGAGCCGCATAACAGGCATTCACCGCATGATTTCTCACCCTGACCGGAGAACCGAATACAGCCATAATACAATCACCGATGAACTTGTCGACCCTGCCCTGATATTCAAATGTCGATTTCACCATCTCATCGAGGAATCTGTTCAACTTCATCCCGACATCTTCAGGAGCGGTCTTCTCGGCATAAGGTGTGAAATTCCGGATGTCGGCAAAAAGAATCGTACAATCGACCTTTTCCCCTCCTAACTTCGGCGGCGCCGCAGTAACCTTTTCAACCAATTCGCGTGAATAGTAACGTGAAAAAATCTGTTTGATCTTCTTCTTCTCTTTCTCTTCAAATCGATAACGATGGATCAAGGCGATGACGACCGTGCAGACCAGAATATATGTGGGACGTATAATCCCCAGTTCAATGCGAAGACTGAAGAGGAAAAAACTCAGAATAATAAAAATCAGGTAGATGACGATAATCGTAATGAGATAGATATGAGTATGGCGATACAGGATAAGAAAAGCGAAGATAATTGATAGAATCAATATTAAGATAATGGCAAAACTATACGGAATTTCATCTATTTTGAGGTTGTTGATAAAATTATTTATTAAATTCGCCTGGACAAGGACACCGGCGAGTTTTCTGGTAAACGGTACTGCATGGTAGTCGAACAATCCAGAAGCAGTGCCGCCGATGAGTATGATCTTATCATTGAAAAATTCCTGTGGTACACGCCGGAAATAGACATCAGAAAAAGAGATCCTGCGGAAAGAGCTTCTGTCCAGAAAATAGATCAAAAAATCGTTCTGGAGAGGCCTCTTATTCAAGAAAGCCGCAACTTCAGCGGCAAAGGTCTGTTTACCGAAAAGTTCTGAAAATCCCCGACGGATGACACCGTCGTCGTCGGCAAAGACCTTGCCGAGCCCTATCCGATTGAATCGCGTGTATATCGGCGGTTTTTCAAAAGAAGAAACGAGCACCACGCGCCCATTCTCTTTGATTGCAGCTTCGAGAAGTGAATCATAAGATGGTTTTGTAAAATACCGGCGGAGTTCCAGAGACAGGGTGTCCGGTTCTGCAAACAGGATATCCAGACCTATGACCCGGGCATTATTCAGATAATCTATCACCTTTGCAAAATAGAGCCGCTGCCAGTTCTGATACCGACCGAGTTTAAGAAGGCTCTTCTCGTCGATTGCGACAACCACTATCTCTTCACACTTTTCATGGGAAATATTCAACCGGTATTTAATGTCATATACTCTGCGTTCAAACGGAAGCCAGAACGGTTTGAACAGACAGAGCAGATTGACCAGAAACACCGACGCCGCCGCAATGGCGAATACCGTGATTATTTTATTTTTCACGCTCAGAAGTTTTGACTGTGGTGTTCTTTGAATTCTTTGATGAATACCCTGACAAGACGAGCATCGAATTGGGTGCCGCTGTTCCTCTTCAACTCATTGAGCGCGGTCTTGAAACTCTTTCTTCTGCGGTAAGGACGATCCGTGGTGATCGCATCAAAGGAATCAGCCACACATATTATCCGTGCATACAATGGTATCTTCTTTCCTTTAAGACCGTGAGGATATCCATTACCGTCATACCGTTCGTGGTGATGCAGGATATTGGGGATTATATCCCTCAACTCGGCGATCGGCTCGATGATGGAACTTCCGAGCACAGGATGGCGTTTCATATAAGCGAATTCTTCGAATGTCAATTTACCCGGTTTCCCCAGAATACGGTCGGGAATACCGATCTTTCCGACGTCATGAAGGATTGCGGAAATCTCAAGTTTTTTAAGCTCTTCTTTTCCCAGCTTCAACGCCTCACCGATTATAAGTGAATACTTGACGACCCTCGACGAATGGCCCCGCGTATAAGGGTCTTTTGCATCAACCGCTTCGACTATCGCACGGATGGACGAAAGAAAGAGTTCATCCAGTTCTTTATATAAGGATGCATTCTCAATAGCGATGGCGATCTGATGGCCGAGTGATTCGAATAATTCAAGGTCTGTCTTGTTGAACTTTCGGTTGCCCCTTTTATTGAGCACTTCAGCGACACCGATGATCTTACCTTTGGCGATAAGAGGAACCGCGATTATTGAACGGGTCACGAATTTCGTCTTCTTGTCGACTCCCTTGAACCATCTGGGGTCTTTTCTGACATCAGCCACGAGGAGTGACTTGCCGTGTTTCGCCACCCATCCCACTATTCCTTTGCCCATCGGCACCCTGATCTCTTTTGCCTCCTGACCTTTTTCACCGCGTGCCGTGATAAAATAAAGCTCGTTCTTCTCTTCATCGATTCTGAAAACCGACGATGCCTCGGCGTCCATCACCTCTTCGGCTTTCCGCAGTACGATGTTGAGCAGATCGTCAATATCCAGAATCGAAGAAAATATCATCGATGTATGAATCAGGGTTTCAAGCCGTTTTATCTTTCTGGTAAGTTTCACCGGCTCATCGGTTTTTTTAGAGCTTTTTGATTTCATAATTGCGTTCTCCTGCACCGAATTTTTCTGCAAAGACAAGCTGCTCCTGGGCGTCGACCTCAGGATGTAATTTATCTATCGGCTCCTTCACAAAATCATAACATGCCTGGTCCAAGCTGACCGGGTCAAAGGACGCCAGAATTCCGACATCAGGAGCGATCATCGGCTCATTGGTATGAAAACAATCACAGTTGGGTGAAATATTGATCAAAAAGTTGATGTAAAAAAGTTTTCTGCCTTTTATGAGGTCGGCGGCGTATTTTGCAATACCTTTCTGGATATCTGTAGAGGCGGCGTCCCAGGAAAAGACGATCGCCCTTTCCGGACAGATCGACATACATCCGCCGCACCCGGAACACAATTGATGATCGATCTCTAAAATCTTATCATTCTTTTTTATTATCGCTTTGTAGATACAGTAGTTGTAGCATCTCAAGCAGTAGGAACATTTCTTCATCTCGATTCTCGGCTTTGAACGTGAATGCATCATAAGTTTACCACCCTTTGCGGCACAACCCATACCGAGATTTTTCAGGGCACCGCCGAAACCGCAGTTGAGATGCCCTTTGAAATGGGAAACGCAGATTATCGTATCAATGCGTTCAAAGAGGCGGGCGATCCTGGAACCGTTTATCTCTATATATTCATCGCCGTGAAGTCCGTCCGCCACAATAAAAGGGGCGAAATCAAAACCGTGTTCCAGGGCGAGTTGCATATGTAAATCGGCGCGATGTCTGCGGCCGGCATAGAGTGTCGTTGTATCCGTCAAAATCGGCTCACCGCCCTTTTCACGGATCAGGCGGCAGAGCCGCCTGATATAAAGAGGACTGACGAAGTTGAAATTGCCCTCTTCTCCGACATGGAGTTTTACGGCACAAACAGAGTCTTTGTCTATGATCCGAAGCCCTCCGGTATCTTCTATGAATCGGTCGAACAACTTATCAATGCCGTCTTTATATCTCTTCCTTAAATCCAGAAAATAGACCTCTGACATCTTTAAGACCCGGTTTGTTGATTCCTTTTAAGACTGAACCCAGCTGAGCTCAGCTTCTGATATTTATAACCTTCTTTACTTCGGAATAATTTCCAGAACTCAATTTGATGAACAGCACACCCATGGGAAAGTCAGTGGAATTCAAAGTTATTTTGAGCGGCGCATTAACCCTGCCGGTGTAGAGCTCCTTTATCACCCTGCCGACGGCGTCGTATGCCTTTATGACGACCGGCCGTGAATATTCATCGACCTGCAGATATGCTATGCCGCTTAATATCGTAGGAGACTCCATCAAATGTGCCGAGGTTCTGCTCTTAGCCACCTGTTCGGCACTGCTCAACTCCGAAAGCAGGGCTTTGCTGAAATAGAGGTCGTTGTCATCACCGTTTCTGCCGTCGGGCCAGATTGCATAGAGATACAGACTGTCACTTGCGGTCACATGATATTCACCGAGAAAATCCGCAAGGCTCTTTACAGAGGTATCCGACACCCGGATACTCGGGTTGAAGGTAAGACCGCTGTCCGACGAATATTGATAACGCAGTTCAAAGAGACTGTTCTGATTGGTGGGCCAGCTCGGAGAATGGATGTATGTCACATGAAGTCCGCCGTAGACGTCAAAATGCGCCCAGCCCTTGCACTGACCACCGGCGGTTATGTCATTGACCGTGAACACCGAGCCCCAGGTTGAACCGCCGTCTGAAGAACGTATACCCATAACATCCCAGGAACCGTTGTTCAGGGTGCTCACCCAGGTGATGAAGACGATGTCACCATGGGCGGTGATGGAGTTGATCGGCGCCCTATCACCATAACTCGAGCTGTAATCGAACGACGAAAGGTATGTTTCGCTCGACCAGGTTACGCCTTTATCTGTTGATTTGCGGTAGTATACGGCACCGGCACCCCAGTGGACCAGACATAGATGGAGATTTTCATTCTCATCCATACAGAGGGCGGTGATCCCGGTACGCCACCAGATGTTCGAGGTACTCCAGGTAGCGCCGTAATCCGTTGATTTGGCGAAGATGATTCCGGTCGAACCCGATGTCTGCTGCCAGGTGATGTAAATCTCGTTATTGTGCACGACCATCCAGGGTTTGTCAACGCCGTAACTGGACCAGACAACCGATGTGTCGGACCAGGTCTGGCCGCCGTCACGGGAAAGATAATGCTTCAGCATATTGATCGAGAATTGAATCAACATATGGACGTGGCCTGAATCATCAAATGCAATCACCGGATCAGTATGCCAGCCGATTCCCGTGGTGTTATCAGTGAAGGGTATTGAAGTAAATGTCTGACCTCCATTGAATGAATAGGCATAAGGTGCAATCGGAACATCACCCCGCTCCGCAGTATTACAGATCGAAACAATCGTGTCACCGTAAATAGCAAAACAAGATTCTCCCTGGTTCAATGAATCCCACGGCTGGTCAGTACTGACACGCACATTTGCAGTCCAGGGCGGATCTGCATAAAGAAAACAGAAAAGAACAGCCAATACTACAGCGATCTTCCTCATAGTACCTCCTTGACAGGTTATGATAACATAAATTCTGAAATATGTCAAGGGGGGAAGGGCGAATGGAGAATGGGAGAAACGGAGAGACGGAGAATGGGAGAAGCGGAGAATGGGCGGAGGGTGTTAATCGGTTGACAAGATTATATTTATGTGTAAAATCTAATCATGGATAAAACCATTGTACCAATAGCACTGCTGGTTATTGCTATTGGTGTTCTCTTTTTTATCGCCAGGGAACTGGACCCGAAAAAGAAAAGAAAGCTGACAGGGTTCCTTTTCCTGCTTCTGTGTATACTTTTTTTGATCTCACAAATATCTTATATCTTGAATCCACTCAACAAATTCAAAAATTTCGGAGGTCTCTTCGGTTACTATTCATCCGCCTGGGTGTTCTGGCTTGTCGGTTTCTATCTCTTTATAATCCCCGGAATTCTGGGTTATCTCGGTTATCTCTACCTCTTCTCACCGGACAAGAAAGCCGATACCCAGCTTCTCTTCATCTTCCCCGTCGGCGTCATATTCGATACAGCCGCCGCCCTCTTTTTGAAAATCCAGGTAGCCGGGATCTCGGCAGGCGGTAAACTCGGGTCGATAATCAGTAATTTTTTAATCAACTACTTCGGTAATGTCGGAACCCATCTCATCCTCATCTTCGGTACGATAATCGTACTCTTTATGATGATTAAAGAAAAACTCTTTTCTCAAGCCGGGATAATCGAATTTCCAAAACCGACGACCAGAGAAAAGGTCAAAAAATCCAAAAAGCCGAAGAAGGATGAAAAACCGAAGAAGGAAAAGAGCACCTCCACGACAAAGATCATAAAAAAGGTGGTCCGACCGGTCGATTATAAGACCGAATATTTGAATATACTTCAGGATCCACCGACAAGCTACGGCGTCGACAAGGAAACCTTGAAAAAAGAGGCTGAACTTCTGTCACAGCGGCTTCAGGAATTCGACGTAAAAGGAAAGATCGTGGGAGTGGAATCAGGACCGGTCATTTCCCGCTTTGAGTTCGAACCGGCGCCCGGAGTAAAGGTGAATAGAATCGCGAATCTGGATAATGACCTCGCCCTCGCCCTGAAAGCCACGCGCATCAGGGTGGTCGCTCCGATACCGGGTAAGTCCGCGGTCGGCATCGAAGTTCCTAATAAAGAACGCAGCCTCGTCTGTCTGAAGAGCGGAATCCTCGATCCCGCCTTTGAAAACGCCGCCTCTCCCCTCACGATCGTTCTCGGTGAAGACATCACGGGTAAACCGGTCATCGACGACATCTCGACTATGCCGCATATGCTAATCGCCGGTACGACCGGCGCCGGAAAGAGTGTCTGCATCAATACCATCATCCTGAGTCTCCTGTACCACTCGACATATAAGGACCTGCGGTTCCTTATGATCGATCCAAAGCGTCTGGAACTGCCGATGTACAATCCGATTCCTCATCTCCTGCGCCGGGCGGTCACCCAGCCGAAGAATGCGGTCAAAGAACTTGAAAGATTGGTCTCCATTATGGAGATGAGGTACCGTGATTTTGCGCGTGAAGGAGTCAGAGATATCGACGGCTACAACGAAAAGATGCGGAAAAAAGGTGGGAGCATCAAACCTTATATACTCATCATCGTGGACGAACTTGCTGATTTGATGCTCACTGCACCGAGCGAAATAGAAGAGAATATCACCCGTCTCGCCCAGATGTCCCGTGCCGTGGGTATCCACCTTGTTCTGGCGACCCAGCGGCCCTCAGTGGACGTGATCACCGGTTTGATAAAAGCGAACTTTCCCTGCCGCATCGCATTCCAGGTTGCGTCAAAGACCGATTCCCGCACAATCCTTGATATGAACGGTGCCGAATCACTACTGGGACGCGGAGATATGCTCTTTCTGCCGCCGGGTAAAGGTACACCGATAAGGCTGCACGGCGCATATATATCGACTGAAGAGGTCAACGGCATCAGCAGCCTTATAGCAAAGAAGTATCTATATGAACTGCTCAGCGACGTCGAAGGCGATATCGAGGAGATCGTGAATGCAATCATTGAAGAAGAACTCTGGACCATCTTCGTCAATAAGAGGGATCCGGCGTTCGAAGAAAAGAGACGCACCCTTTCAAATCTCATCCCGGTGGAAAAGATCGATGAGATAATCGACAGCGGATATTATCCAAAACTTGAAGAGCGGGAACCGAAAGAGGAACTTGTTGAAATAGAAGAAAAGAGCGAAGTCGATCCGCTTTTCGCCGAAGCGGCTAAACTCGTATTCAGACATCAGGTCGCATCGGTCTCCCTGCTCCAGCGCAGACTGGGACTGGGGTATGCGCGGGCAGGCAGGATTGTGGATCAGCTCGAAGCCGCCGGAATCGTCGAACCGTTTCAGGGCAGTAAATCAAGAAAGGTTCTGATTGAACGCCAGGAAGAACTCGACTCCATACTCAAGAAATACACCACATAAAATATCCTGAGCCAGCGGTTCTATTCTATCACCACCACCTTCCTGCAAATAACATCTTTTCCTGAAGAGAGTGCTACAAAATAGACACCTGAACCGACCTTTCTTCCCTGATTATCATCACGATTCCAGAATAATGAAAAAAACCCGCCGCCCTTGATGTTGAAAAGTTCCTTCACCACTGCACCTGTCTGGTCGAAAATTTGAATCTTCACTCGGCTGGCCGGCGGCGTCGTACAATTTATAACAAGTCTTTCATCCACAACAGACGGAACAACATTCAGTTGAAAAGCCAGCCGGCCCGTTTCCGTTTCCATTACTGCGGCGGCTGGAGAGATATTGAATGAAGCCGGGGTCAGGGCAACGCTGGTATTAGTGGAAGTGACCGCTGTATAGCGGATATAACAGTTGTTTGAAGAGATTCCGACAGGGATCGACCATTGATATCGGCAATTATTGGGTGTGCTTGCTGTAATCTCAGACCAGGGTCCGCCAGGACCGCTGATCGACAGCTCGAGTTTAATGTCTGCCGTGTCGCCTGCCGGCACGCCGCAGGTCCATTCTATAAAGTGTACAGAACCGGCGATAAACGTCTCACCGCCGCGTGGAAAGATCGGAAAGACAAAAAGAGAAGAAGGAACACTCGTCTCTTTATAAAAATGTGGAGTATTAACAGGATTCCAGGAATCCCCCTGTTCACAGATCAGGACGATATCAGGATAACCATTGTGGTCTGCATCACCACCGACCCGGAACGCCGAAAGACCGCCCGGTCCCGGTGTATAGAACGTAACATCCTCGGTCCAGGTGCCGCCGCCGTCACCGACCCAGAGCGTAACCGTACTGTCACCGAATGCAATAACGTCAAGGTCACCGTCGATATTCATATCATAAAGTTGAACCGCGGAATAAGGCCCTGAGTCAGGAAGGCTGCCGGAGAAATCACTCCAGGTATTTCCTCCTTCCCAGGTCCACACCTCCACCCCGCCGTTATCATTACAGAAAGCAAAATCCTGGTCACCGTCATTATCGACGTCACCGAGTGCCGGACCTCTTCTACCCATGCTGCCTGCCGCCGGCAGATTACCGTCAGCCAGAGTAAAATTACCGTTGCCGTCACCGAGATAAACACTGCCGTACTCGTGTGCCGCCACAAAATCGGCATTACCGTCGGCATTCACGTCGCCGAAGAGAAAATCCATTGTTGAGTTGCCGCCGAGAAAACCGAAACAACTGCTCCAGGTGCCGTCACCGTTGTTCAAAAAGAGATGGACTCCGTCATCAGCGCCAAAGGCGTTTGCGCCGAGGTCGAGATAACCGTCGTTGTTGATGTCAGCGAAATCAGTACAGAACATACCCCATTCATCCGGGTCATTGATCGAGATACCGTCATCCCAGGCAGTCCAGTTCTGGCCGGTACCGTCACCCAGGGCGGCTTCAAGAATTGAATCTCCGAAATCAACCCCTGAATAATTATGGTGCATTCCATATCCGATATCAAGATAACCGTCGTTGTTGATATCACCGATCGCTATGCCGCCGTAACCAAAATCACCGTTTTGATAGACTGTCCAGTTACCCTGACCGTCGCCGAACCAAACCATTACACCATGTTCCTGGGTATTTACATAAGGTGAACCGTGGTCCCCGATACAGAGGATGTCCATATTGCCGTCATTGTCTATATCAACAATCTCCACCTCGGTCCTGCCCGACTCCATTGTCGGAGTTCCAAGACCACTGGAAGAATCAACATAATCAAGACCATATAGCACGACGAGAAGCAAAAAGAAGGAACTGACAAAAATTACTGAATTCTTCATACTACCTCCTTTTAAAATACAAAAAGGGCAAGTTCCTCAAAACCCGCCCCTTTTATATCCCTCCACAGACTCATCTGTTAATCTATGTCAAACAGTCCTGACAACTGATCCCAGTATTTCTCGACCAGATCTTTGTTTTCCTGTGGTACTTTGGCATACATCTCACGTGTCTTTTTCAAATTTTCAAGAACCTCTTTAAAGAGTTTTTTCTGCGCCTCGGGAATCTTAGGATCTTTGAGCTGCTTCTCCATTTCAGCAGCGCTTTTGTCCATCTTGTCACCCATCTTAACGGCGATGACTGCAAACCAGGTCTTTGAAAAAACAGGCCAGAACTCTTCCCAGGACATCCCGGCAGCCCGCATCTTTGCATCCAGACCTGCAATCTCTTTGTTCAATGCCGCCAGATTACTGAATCCCTGGAGCGGAGAATCCGCCTTTTTCAGGTCCAGTCGCTTCCCCGCCTTTTCAATCTCTGTTCTGGCGATGGGATATACCTTGATGAATCTCTGTATCTCAGATTCACTCAACTTCTGATAGATTATGTCTTGACCGGTCTCTTCCGTCTTTACGCCGGTTTTGGTCTCTGCTCCCCTATCTTCAGGCGGTGCACCGCAAAAGATAAAAACAAAGGCCATTAATAAAATCGTTCCGAATATTTTCTGCATTAAAACCTCCTTACAGGTTATTATACCCACAAAATATGATAAATCAATACGGAATAGATCAACCAAAGGTTTCGACACGGTTCTTGCCGTGCTGTTTCGCCTTGTAGAGCGCCTCATCCGCAACTTTAACAAGGTCGATGAAGTCCTCGGCATCACCTGGATAGGTCGCCACTCCGATCGATACAGTCAATCTTTTCCTGCCCGCTCCCCTTATCAAAAGCATCGCTCTTTCAACCTCAGTGCGGATCCGCTCAGAAACATGGACCGCCATATTTTTGTTTGTCTCCGGAAAGATAATCACAAACTCCTCACCGCCGTAACGGGCGACGAAATCCGTATCCCGGACATTATTCCTTAAGGTGCGGGCGATATGGATGAGCATCTTGTCTCCGGCGATATGGCCGAATCTGTCATTGAAGTGTTTGAAATTGTCGAGGTCGATCATCGCCAAACTCAGAGGTCTGGAATACCCGCGTGCTTTTTTCCACTCGTTCTCAAGCATTAAATCAAAGTGGCGCCGATTGGCGATCTTGGTAAGGGCATCGGTCAAAGAAAGTGCCTTTGTTTCATCAAAGAGACGCGCATTTTCAATTGCAACCGCTGCCTGGGATGCAAAGACCGAGAATATCCGCAGATCCCTTTCAGTAAAGGCATTCAATTTATTACTTTCAATATCAAGAACACCGATGATCTCCCCTCTTATCTTCAAGGGGATCGCCGCCTCGGACTTTATCGACTTCTTGCCTTTCACATAAAAAGGAATTTTGGAAACATCAGGGGCATAGAACAGTTCTCCTGTGGCGGCGACATGACCGCAGACCCCTTCCTTACCGATCTTCAATCGAACGTTCTTCATTATGTATTGCGAGTAACCGTGAGCGGCTTTGATATAAAGTTCATGCTTCTTTTTATCGACAAGCAGAATGGCGACATTTGCAAAGCCGAACGTGGAACGAATGACTTCAAGAATCTTATGAAGGACGTCATCAAGTTCCAGCATCGAAATCAAGGACTTTGCAATCGAAAAGGAGACGGCGAGCTCCTTGGCGTGATTGGTCGCGTCTTCATAAAGCCGTGCATTATACAGAGCGGCGCTGAGTCGGTCTGCAATCAGTTCCAGGATGCGCTGGGTGTTCTTGTTGAATGCATTTAACTCATTGCATTCGATATTCAAAACCCCGATCGTCTTATTGGAAACCTTCAGGGGCAGGGCGATCTCAGAACGTGTGCAGCTCTGTCCATACGCCCGATAGCGTTTGCTCCTTGCCACGTTGTTCACGATAAGCGGCTTGCCGGTCTTCGCCACATAACCGACTATCCCCTCCCCCAATTTTAAAGAGAGGTCGCGCGGCACCTGGTCTCTGAAACCCTTTGACAGTTTTTTCAACACCACCTTTCCGTTTTCGATGATGAATATCGAAACATTGAAATTCTTGAATTGCTGAATAATTGATTTCGTAACACTCTCACAAATATCCTCGATCCTGAGACTCTTTGTCAGACGGTGCGCAATCTTATTCATCAGCTCCAGCTCCTTCGCCCTCTTCACCTCTTCATCGATCAATCTCGTATTGGCAATAACCACTGCGGCGCGTGCCGCAATCCCCAGAAGGAACGACTCATCTTCAGGCGAATAGACATTGTTCTTCTTATAATCCTGGATGGTGATGACACCCTCAACATTATTCTTATATATCATCGGAACGCCCAGCCAGCTCTTTGCATTCCTGCCGATGGGTTTGATACCGAGCCTGCGACAGAATGCCCTGAGGTTTTTATTGATCCTTATCGGCTTTTTCGAACGAATCACATATTCGGTCAATCCCTTTGATAAAGGCCTGGAAGAAACTGCATATTCCTTTCCCTCAATGGTATAGACCTCAAAATGTATTGTATTCTCCAACCGGTTGTAAAGTGCGATGTAGAAATTACTCGTGTCCATCACCTTGCCGATCTCTTTATATATCTTACGAATGACCTTGTGGAGGTCATAAGATGAACCCAATATACTGTCGATTTTGCGTAACAATGCCAAACGCTTCTTTTCTATTCTCACATTCCCCATACGATTATAATAATCGAAAAAGGCTGTTTGTCAAGACCGGGGAAGGGCATAGGGTATAGGGAGAATAGGAGAAACGGAGAGACGGAGAATGGGAGAGCGGGAGAAAAGGGAGAAACGGGGAACGGGGAAAGGGCATAGGGCTAAGGGCGGAGGGAGAAACGGAGGAAGGAATAGATTGACAAAGAGCTGAAAATCAATATAATTGAAGTATGTTGGATAAGATCAGCGTGAGAACCGGCAAACGTACAGAACTTGTCGATATAACCGAAAAAATCCAGAAGGTGATCGACAGCCGTAAGGTCAAAGAAGGTGTTCTGTATATATTCTGTCCCCATACAACAGCGGCTCTGATCGTGAACGAAAACTGCGATCCGTCAGTCCGGACAGACATAACCGAGGTCCTGAATAGATTAATACCTCATAGTGCAGGTTATGCCCACAGTGAGGGTAATGCCGACGCACATGTTAAAGCATCAATAATAGGTTCTTCAAGAACACTCTTTATTGAAAACAAAAAAATTGCCTTGGGAACCTGGCAAGGTATCTTCTTATGTGAATTCGACGGCCCACGGACAAGAGAGGTGTGGGTCAAATTAATAGAGGAACAGAGCTCATAAGGCTCCCCGAGAAGATGATGGGTATGAAGAGAGTCTGTATACTCTATGTTTGGTCAACAGCGCAAAATTATTCTGCAGTGAGCATT
Source organism: candidate division WOR-3 bacterium (assembly GCA_011052815.1). Taxonomy (NCBI): domain Bacteria; kingdom Pseudomonadati; phylum Caldifarciminota; species Caldifarciminota bacterium. Next base: position 22,970 of record DRIG01000032.1, read on the forward strand.
TAAAAAATAGGAGGAAAAATGCATAAAAAATTATTTATACCTGGTCCAACCGAGGTAAGGAAGGATATTCTCGATGCTCAAGCCGAGCCGCTTATCGGTCACCGTATGAAAGCCATGACCGAGTTGTACACCGGTATCATCGGCAAATTACAGGAACTCCTTGCGACAAAAAATTTCACTTTTGTGCTGACCGCTTCAGGCACTGCGATAATGGAAGGTGCAATCAGAAATTGCGTAGCCAAAGATGTTCTCTGCTGTGTAAACGGCGCGTTCAGCGACCGATGGTATAAGATAGCCCAGAAGTGCGACAAGACCGCCGATGCAATAACCCTGGATTGGGGTAAGGCGATTAAACCGGAAATGGTCGAAGAAAAACTGAAGGCAAAGAAGTATGAAGCAGTGACCGTGGTCCATAATGAAACCTCAACAGGAGTCAGGAATCCTGTCGGAGAGATTGCAAAAGTTTTAAAGAATTATCCTGACACCCTTTTACTCGTTGATACAGTGAGTTCTCTGATGGGCGACGACATCAGAATCGACGAATGGGGTATTGACGTATGCCTGGCTTCATCACAAAAGGCATTCGCCCTTCCTCCGGGACTCGCCGTGGGTGTCGTCAGTGAAAGGGCGTTGAAAAAGGCTGAAGGAGTGACCGGACGCGGCCATTACTGTGATTTTATCGGTATCAGGGATTATTATGAAAAGAAAGGACAAACTCCATCCACTCCGGCAATCACCTTGATGTATGCCATGAACAAACAGCTCGACAAGATCAAAGCAGAAGGAATGGAAAACCGCTATAAGAGACATCTTGAAATGGCGAAATATGTCCAGGATTGGGGCAAAAAATATTTCAGTCTCTTTGCTGAGCCCGGCTATGAATCCGTAACTGTATCCTGTATGAATAACACCAGAAATATCAGCGTGGCGGACTTGAACAAAACGCTCGGCGAACGCGGCTTCGCGATATCGAACGGTTACGGTAAATTGAAGGAAAAGGCATTCCGCATCGCCCATATGGGAGATCTGACACTCGAAGAAATCAAAGATCTCATAAATAATATCAACGACATTCTGAAGTTATAAAAAGAAGGAGGAAAAGATGAAAATTTTGGTCTCAGATCCCATCGCGCCGCAGGGTATAGAAATCCTGAAGAACGCCGGCTTTGAGGTTGTTGAAAAAACAGGCCTTTCTCCTGAAGAGCTCGCCAAGATCATTCCGGATTTCGACGGCATCATTGTACGGAGTGCGACCAAGGTGAAAAAAGAAGTGATTGACGCGGCGGAAAAGTTGAAGGTCATCGGCAGGGCCGGAATCGGTCTGGATAACATCGACCAGGAAGCGGCAAAAAGTAAAGGTATAAAGATCGTCAATACGCCGACGGCGACGTCGATCTCAGTAGCTGAACTCGCCCTGGGAATGATGTTCGCCGCAGCCCGGAGAATCCCGCAGGCAAGTGTCTCAACCAAAGCGGGGAAATGGGAGAAGAAGCAATTCAAAGGATTTGAACTTTACGGAAAAAAACTCGGCATCATCGGCATCGGAAGAATCGGAACAGAAGTCGCGAAAAGAGCCAAAGCACTCGGTATGGAAGTAATGGCGTACGACCCCAATGTAAAATCGCATGAATATGCAGAATGCGTTGATCTTGACACCCTGCTTAAAAACTCCGACTATATTACACTCCACATCCCCCGAACCAAAGAGACCGAACATATCCTCGATAAAGCTGCTTTTGAAAAAATGAAGGACGGGGTGGTCATCATCAACTGTGCCCGCGGCGGGGTAGTCGATGAAGAAGCGCTTTATGAAGCGATAAAATCGGGCAAAGTAAGGATTGCCGGGGTTGATGTTTATGAATCAGAACCGGCGAAAGAGAATAAACTATTCGAACTTGAACAGGTGATCGCCACTCCCCATATCGGCGCCCAGACCAAAGAAGGACAGACACGTGCAGGTATTCAGATTGCAGAATTGGTAAGGGACGTTCTGAAGGGATAAACGGACAAAGGAGAAAAAATGCCGGAAATCAAACCTTTCAAAGGAATCAGATACAACCCGGAAAAGATTGAAGATTTAACCGGTGTGATCTGCCAGCCTTATGATCAGATAACGAACAAGATGGAAAAGGAATATAAGAATAAAAGCCCCTACAATTTCGTCCGCCTGGTTCTGACCAAATACGCCGAAGGCCATGACCGCCAGAGGGAATACCGCGATGCGAAAAAATTCATCGAACACTGGCTGAGGGATAAAATCTTCATCAGAGACGACTCCCCTGCGATCTATCCTTATTGGCAGGAGTTCTCAGTCGAGGATAAACAGTTGACCAGAAAAGGCTTCATAAGTCTGGTCCGCCTGGAAGAATTAGGAAAAGGAAACATCCTTCCCCATGAAAAGACACTTTCAAAACCGAAAGCGGATCGGTTGAACCTGCTGCGTATCACTGAGAAAGACCTTGAACCGATATTTCTCCTCTACACGGATCCGGAAAATGAAGTCATGAACCTCATAGAAAAAGAATGCAGCACTCTGCCGCTCATGGAAGTGAAGGATGAAAAGGAAGTAACCCATAAGGTCTGGCGGATCGATGCAGCGGAAATAATCAAAAAGATAGCGGACAAATTGAAAGATTCCATCTTCGTCATTGCAGACGGGCACCATCGTTATGAAACAGGATTGAATTACCTTAAACAGGTGGCGCCTGAAGACAAAGATCACCCGGCGAATTTCAAGATGATCACCCTCGTCAACATCGAGGACCCCGGATTGGTGATCTTACCGACCCATCGACTTATCAAAGACCTTGCCGGATTCAGTCTCGGTGGATTTCTGGAAAAGACCGAAGAATATTTTGAAATAAAAAAGAGCAACAAAGAAAATATAATGCAGGAATTGAAAGAGGTGGACGGAAAGGCATTCGGGTTCTACAGCCCGCAAACCTGCTATATTTTAAAATTGAAATCCTTAGAGCCGATGAGAAAATTACTGCCTGACCGCAGTGAAGAATACCGCACCCTCGACGTCGCCATTCTGCACACCCTCTTGATAGAGAACGTACTCGGTATTGAACCGGCCAAGATTGAAGACCATATCCGCTATGAAAGAGGTATCCAGAGAACAATGAAGAGGATTGAAAGCGGAGAGTTCCAATTCGCCTTCTTGATGAACCCGACAAAACCTGAACAGGTGAAGAAGATAGCACAGAAAAAAGAAAGGATGCCGCAGAAATCCACTGATTTCTATCCAAAACTGATTTCAGGGCTTGTCTTCTATGATATAGGAGGCGGCTAAAAAAAACTCTTTAAAATTCCCTACCCTATATCAGGTAGAACTACCTATTGATATAACAGGCAAAAAGAGTATAATTATTATTAAGAAAGTTTCAGTTATAATGTTAGCCTGATGTTATTTCTGGTTAGCAAATAAAGAAAGGAGGTAAAGCGCAAATAAGGTTGGTATGTTTTGGTAACAAAAGTAAATATATACAGAACAAAAGGAGAAAAAATGAAGAAGATAATAATGGGTATAACAGTGATCTCGATGGCGATGCTCTTCGCCGCAGAGATTGAAAACCCGGGCACGCATGATGTAATGCAACCGAAAATATCAGTGGTCCAAGGTACCACTGACAACATTTCGGTAAAAATCAATGAATCCACAAAAGTAAGTGGTATAGAGTATGACCTTCCTTATGGGCCGCAATATTCGCCGACTATCGCTCCTATTGACCCGACAACCCTGCCAGACCCCGATGACCCGACCTCAGGAAGGAGATATCAATTCCCTCTCAAAAGGCTCAATATGGAAAAGAACGAATCAGGTCAGAAAAGAGAGGAGAGCAGATGGGATAATGATGTCCTTGTTTATGACGGCGAGGTCGGTGAAGGGCAGGATTTCGATGTTGACCCCTCAACCGGCGACATCTATGTAATTTTTGATACCTACCATACAAGTCAGGACAGTCTTGTTGTTTACCGCTCAACTGATGGAGGCAATTCATTCCAGTGGTGGCGGGCAAGCTATAACGGTGATGGAGAAATCGGTAATCCAAAGATACGCATAGCCCAGGATGCTGGCGGGCAGACCTGGGTCTGTATGTTCGGTATCTGGCATGAACCATCAGGAGATGATGTTCTGTATATGCGCAGAATGACCCCGGATCAAAGTCAGGGTTACTGGGAAGAGGTCAACTCAAATGTCGTTTACGCAGATGTCGACGCCGACGTCGGCACCGGAGCCTGGGTCTATGTGACCTATATTCCAGAAGGTACAGATAATGATATCTGGGCGGCGAGGAACAACCTTGACGGCACTGGCTGGCAGGATAACCAGCAGCTGTTCGCCGACCCCGGTGTAACACCCTATCCGCAAATTGCGGCTGGTTCAGGCGGTAATGTCGCCGTGGCATTCATCGACGACAGGATTACCACAAATAATGAAGTACGCATCAAAAGAAGCACCAATTACGGTTCGACCTGGATTAGTTCTGAACAGGTGAGTAACAACTCCGGTGCTTATCCGATAAGAGAAACCGATATCGCCTATTCATACAGCGCCAGTTATGAAACCGGCTGGATCACTGCAACGTTTTACGTCGTTGATAATGACAACCTCGTCTATTACTGGAGTACTGACGCCGGTGTCAACTGGACTTACGGCGGACTGATCGGTTCAAGCTCAAATGATGAGAATCTCAGCTCAATCCGTGCCCGTAAAGCAACGGGTTCTCTGACCGTCGCTTACAATCAAGATCCCGGTGACTCAACAATGTTCACCTGGACAACAGCATCAAATCCGACCAACTTCATCACACCCTATCGTATCAATGATTACAATGCAACAGGCATCTGGGCTCCTACAGCCGGATGGATCAGTAGTTACTCTGCAATCTGCTATTCTTCGTACACAATGGGTTATAACCTCTTCTTCGACTGGTTCAATAACACAGGTGTTGCGGAACTGCCGGATGAGCAGACCGGTGCCGGAGTAATCAATCTTGCGCCGAATCCTTCGAGCCGGGTTACCAGACTCACGTATGCAATCAACAACGAAACCGATGTCAGAATCACACTCTATGATGCGACAGGTCGATTGGTGAAGAATATTCTGCAAAAGACACAGGCACCGGGTGAATACACTTTGAACATCAGAACCGATGAAATGGCTTCCGGTATATACATCATAAAGATTCAAACAGCAGAACATACCATCACCAGGACGATGACGGTTGTAAGATAAGATACAGAATACGGTTGAATAAAAAAGGGGAGTGAATAACTCCCCTTTTTTATTTCTTCACACTAACCGACCGTCTTCAGCAACTCATCAATGATGTAATCTGATTTAATCCCCTCGGCTTCCGCCGCAAAATTGGTAAGCACACGATGGCGCAACACCGGGTGCGCCACATATCTGACGTCGTCGAAATCAGGGGCATATCTTCCTTCAAGAGCCGCCCGTGCCTTGGCACCGAGGATAAGATACTGGGACGCCCGCGGTCCTGCGCCCCAGGCGACATATCCCTTTACTATTTCCGGACTCTTCTTTTCTCCGGGCCTGGTCAACCCCACCAGTTCGATCGTCTTTTTAATGACCTCATCGGACACAGGAATCCGCCTCACCAGTTTCTGGAACAAAAGGAACTTCTCTGCTCCGAGTATCTTCTTTAATTCCGCCTCATATGCTGAGGTGGTGGTTTTGATAATCTCTTCTTCTTCTTCAGATGACGGATAATCGATATTGATCGTAAACATAAATCTGTCGAGCTGGGCTTCAGGTAATGGATAAGTACCTTCCTGCTCAATGGGATTCTGCGTCGCCAGGACAAAGAAAGGCAACGGCAGATCATATGTCTCTCCGGCATAAGTGACCTTATATTCCTGCATCGCCTGAAGCAGTGCTGATTGGGTCTTGGGCGGTGCCCGATTAATCTCATCAGCAAGAATGATATTGGAAAAGAGCGGCCCCTTTACAAATCTGAAGCTGCGCCTGCCTGTGGTCAAATCCTCTTCGATAACCTCGGTCCCTGTAATATCCGAAGGCATCAGGTCCGGCGTGAACTGAATCCTGTTGAACGAAAGATCGAGAATCTGCGCGATGGTATTTACAAGCATGGTCTTTGCCAAACCAGGCACTCCGATGATCAATGAATGGCCGCTGCAGAAAAGGCTGATGAGTACCTGCTCGATTACATCTTTCTGTCCGATAACAAGTTTGGCAATCTCCCGACAGATTGCATCATAACTGCCCTTCAACTCTTTCAAAGCTGCAAGGTCTGATTTTTTCATTTATTCGAATTATTATAAGATTGTGGATAACTCATAATAAATTTCATTAAAAAATGCAGGAAACCTATGTAATATCAAGAATTTTGATTTATCCACACCTTATCCTCATTTATCCACATCATTTTTGACAAAATTATTCACAGGTAATCCCGTTATAGAGTTCTTTTCGCCGTGCTTCCAGAAGCTCTTCTTTCTTTCCCAGGTATGCAGCGGCAGAACATACCGTCACCCTCTTACTGAAATTCTTTATTGAAACGAGGTATTCTGACCAGTTGATGTCCCTCAAAAGATGGTGATCGATTATCAATTTTTTCACTGAAGTCTGTTCGATTATCTTTTTTATATTCTTCAAGGCGAGGGCGATGTCACTCTTTTTGTAATGTGACCCCAATAAATAGGTTGCAGGCCCGTCGAGAATAATCGTATCAGGAGATCTTTCAACTATAAAATTCACCGCCTCGTCGTTCAATGGTCCCTGGACATCAGAGGTATAAATAAATTTTTCTTTCTCTTCGATATATACTTCCACTACATAACCGAGGCGGTTGGACAGACCGTGAAAAACCGGTTCAGAAAATATGATCTTTGTATTTCCGAAATTGAATGTTCTGGCGTCAGCGATATTTATCGCTTTGGCGCATGATTCAATCATCCCCAGAAGCACCGTCGCCCTTTCTTTTTGACTGTGATTGATGAACTCGCGCGGATGTTTCAAAAAGATCTCTTTACCAGCATAAATGCTCTCTTCATCAGGATTGTGATGGTCATAATGATAATGGGTGATGATAATTACGTCTGAAACTCCGGTCCAGTGTTTGATCGCCTCGACCATCTCCCGACGGCGGTCCAGCTCAAGTCTGTGCGGCGGCAGAGAGTATCTGTCCGGACTGACCGAAACTCCGGGATCGATGAATATTCTCACGTCCTCGGTTTCAACATAGGTCGCCATGCTGCGTACCCCAAAACTCTCAAATGCCACAGGTAAAATCTTCATGATTTCAACCTTGAAGAACGGGTTCGACACTTACATAAAACCCTTTTCTCATAATCCTTTATCATATTGATCCTACGTCGATGCCTTCCGCCTTCAAATTTCGTCGTCAAAAAGATATTGATCAAAAAACAGAGTTTTTTATTGAACCTGACAAAACCGCCGGGAAGAACCAGAATATTGGCATCATTATGAGCCCGGGTAAGACGCGCGATCTCTGAAGACGTACACACAGCCGCCCTTATACCCCTTACTTTGTTGGCGGTCATCGCCATTCCCTGACCCGTATAACAGATTAAAATCCCGAATTTGAATCTTTTTTTAATAAGGCCGTCTGCCAGGGACAGAGCGATCTTCGGGTAATCAACCGACTCTGCAGAATCAGTACCGTAATCAATAACCTTATGTCCTGATTCAGTCAAAAACTCTATTATCTTCCTCTTCAACAAAACTCCCCGATGATCAGCACCGATTCCAATCTTCATGTCGTTAATGAAAAAGTTTTGATATCATGAGACCCGGGTGAGCCAGCCGTACTTATCTTCTCTTCTGCCTTCAACAACATCAAAAAACGCCGCCTGCAGTTTTTTGGTGATCGGACCGGCCTTACCCGCACCGATCTTAATCTTATCAATACTTCTGATCGGCGTGACCTCAGCCGCCGAACCGGTGAAAAACACCTCATCAACGATATAGAGAAACTCCCTTGCAATCATCGTCTCAATGACCTCGATCCCCATATCTTTTGCCAGGGTCATAATCGTATTTCTCGTTATGCCGGGCAGAATCGTCGCATGGAACGGCGGGGTATAGATCACACCGTCTTTGACCGCAAATATATTTTCACCCGAACCTTCACTTACATATCCGGTAACATCCAGGGCAATACCTTCGACAAAACCATAGGTGATCGCCTCCATCTTTATAAGTTGTGAATTCATATAGTTGGCACAACATTTCGCCATCGCCGGAAAGGTATTTGGTGCCATACGGTTCCAGCTGGACACCATCACATCAACTCCCTGTTCCAGGGCTTCTTTACCAAGATATTTTCCCCAGCGGAGTGTAGCAATACAGACATTTACAGGACAGGGAAAAGGATCAACACCGAGTGCATTATATCCCCGGTAAGCAATGGGTCTGATATAGGCATCTTCCAGTTCATTCTTCTTGATGAGCTCGATGGTAACCTTCACCAATTCATCCTGGGGATAAGGAATCTCCATACGATATATCTTCGCAGAATTAAAGAGCCTTTCTATATGGTCTTTAAGTCGAAATATCACCGATCCTTTAGGACTCTTATAACATCTCAATCCTTCGAAAACTCCTGTTCCATAATGAATAACATGAGAAAGTATATGTATCTTTGCATCATCCCAATTTACGAAATTCCCATCCATCCAGATGTATTTTGATTTTTCCATTGCCATAGGATACCTCCTTGATTCAATAATAATTAAATTTTACTGAAAGTCAAGAAAATAATCCGACAAGTAATTATGATTGACTTGATAATTTTTTTGTTTATACTTTTTAGCGATGGAAAAGAAAAAAATAAATCTCGGGATCGTCGGATGCGGAGTCCACTCACAGATCGCCCATATTCCTTTTTTTAAAAAGAACCCGCAGTGTGAGTTGACCGCCATCTGCGACTCAGATGTGCGGAAGATCGACCATCTCAGTTCAAAATACAATATACCCCATAGGTATCAGGATTTTCAGGAGATCGTCCAGGATGAAGAGATCGATGCCCTGATTATCGCCACACCCAATTATCTCCATGCCGCAATGACCATTTCCGCCCTCAAGTACGGCAAAGACGTACTCTGTGAAAGTCCGATGTCGATAAATCTCAAGGAGGCGGAAGAGATGATTGACACCGCGGAAAAGACCGGAAAGAAATTGGTCCCGGCGATGAACAACAGGCTGAGACCCGATGTCCAGATCATAAAAAAATTCATCAAAGAGGGAGAATTGGGAGATATCTATTACGTCAAGGCTGGCTGGCTCATCGGTTCGAGTGAATGGGTGCTCAAACCATGGCGCCTTGAGCAACTCAAGAGCGGCGGTGGTGTCTTCCTAAGTCTCGGCAATACGCTTCTTGACATCGCACTCTATCTACTCAAAGATAAAACCGTTTCCACGATATTCGCCTCGATGCACAAAAAGGAATCTGAAGCAGAGGTCGAAGACACCGCGATGTGTATAATCAATTTCAAAGACGATACATTGCTCACGATCGAAGTGGGCTGGTCTCTGATATTTGAACAGGATTTCCTTTACTGTAATATATTCGGAAAAAAAGGAGCGGCGCTGCTCAATCCCCTGCGTATCCAGAAGGAACTTCACAACGAACTCTTCAATGTAACACCGAGCGTCGCACATAAAAATCCGTATCAGGACTCCTATGAAAAACAGGCGCAAAAATTTCTTGATTTTCTGACAGGCAGCGGCAAACCACCGATAACCTGCGAAGACGGCCTCACCATTGCAAAGATAATCGAAGCCTTTTACAGATCAGCAAAAGAAAAAAAATTGATCGAGATAAAATAAAAAACCTGTATGACGCGAAAATCATTCATCCTCATCGTCATATCCGCTGCCCTGACCTCCCTCTCTTTTCATCCACTCAATCTCTACTTCCTGCTCTGGTTCAGTCTTGTCCCCCTCTTATGGGCGATTGAAGAGATGGACCCATCTTCTGTCTTCAAGTCCGGCGTACTATTCGGAACCGTCTTTTCCCTCCTGTCATTATTCTGGATCGTCTTCCTCCAGATCGAAACGACGATAAAATTGATTATGCTCTTCGGCCTGCTCCTCCTGTTTCTCTATTACGGTCTTTATTACGGAACCGGACTGCTCATTGCAAAAAGAATCGGTATATGGTTCCTTCCATTTATTCTCACCGGTCTGGAATTCATCCGCAGCATCGGCGAACTGGGATTTCCCTGGCTGGTGTTCGGATATTCTCAGGCGCGTTATCCCGTAATCATCCAGCAGGCCTCGATATTCGGGGTATACGGCGTATCTTTCTGGTTGATCCTGGTGAATGTCGCCCTGTTCAAATTGACCGAATTAAAACGAATCAAAAATCTCGTCATCCTGCTTCTTGTTTTTTCCATTCCCTTAATATACGGCGCACTGAGAATAAAAGAACCCGTAGGTAAAACCATGCTGGTCGGAGTAATCCAACCCGATATCGATCCCAATCTGAAATTCACGAAGGCGATGCGTGATGAAACCTTTGAACGCCTCATCTCTCTATCCGAAACCGCGAATCAATACAGTAAAAAAAAATTCGGTGAGAACCTTGATTTGATTATCTGGCCCGAGACGGCTGTACCGGTATTCATAACCTTTCCCGGCAAATATCAAAATCTTATCTTCAGTTTTGTAGACAGAACAAAAACACCCCTCCTGACCGGAACACCGATATATGAATCAAAAGAACACAGTATATACAACGGTGCGATTCTCATTGAGCCGGACAAGGGAATCACACAGCAGTACAGAAAGATGCACCTTGTCCCGTTCGGAGAACATATCCCTTTTGACCAACAACTCACCTTTTTGAAAAAGATCGACGTCGGCGGGGGAAAATATACACCCGGTACTCTTTATACCGTCTTTGAACTTGATAAGACGAAATTTTCCTGCCTTATCTGTTTTGAATCGATCTTTCCCGAACTCTCCAGAAGGTTTGTCAAAGACGGCGCCGAACTGCTGGTGAACATCACCAATGACGGCTGGTTCGGCAGGATCTCCGGACCGCAACAGCATAATGACATGGCGATCCTGAGAACCGTTGAGAACGGCAAACCCCTCGCCCGCAGCAGTAATACCGGCATATCGATGATCGTAAACAAGTACGGAATGGTCCTGCAACAAACCCCTCTTTTCACCCGGGCCGTTCTCGTGGAAAAAATCGTCTTTGACAAAGAAAGGACAGTGTACAATATCCTCGGCGACATCCTGCCCGCGGTTTCACTCATTTTAACCACCGTGCTCCTCGGATTCTGGTTTTTCAACCGGATGCGCGGTTCTTAATCTTTCTCTCTACCTGTTCCGTTCCTTTCTCCTTGACTGTTGACATTATTTTTTCCTGCAATATAATTATATATGTCCGAAGGTAAATTGTACAAAAGTCTGGCGGCGATCACCGGTTCCCTGCTGGAACAGAGAGGACTCGACAGTGTTTTTGACGCGATAACAAAACATGCATGTTCATTTTTCAATGCCTCGGCGTCATCAATAATGCTCTTCGACGAAAACAACGAATACCTGACGATCGCCCGCTCATACAATTTATCTCCGGAATATTTGAAGGTCGTAAAAGTATACAAAGATCAGGAGGTCGCCGGAAAAGTATGTCAATCAAAAAAACCAAGGTTCATAAAAGATGTAATCAAGCTGTTTAAAGACATCGGTGATGATTTCACAGTAGAGTGGGCATCAAAAGAAGGACTGGCGTCCCTTGTCTGCGCTCCCCTGCTCCTTAAAGATGAACCGATCGGCTGCCTCAACATCTATTACCGGCAGATGCAGGAGACCTTCGAACAGGAGAACGCCCTGGATTTTTTCACCAGAATGGCAGCCCTGTCGATTGAATATTCAAAACTGATCCAGCAGACCGAGGAGAAAACGAAGATCCTCACCATACTTGAAGAAGTGGGGCTCGTCCTTACTTCTTCTTTTGACATCAACGAAATAATGGTCGTATTCCTGCCCACAGCGGTATTGATCACAAAAACCGATGCCGGAAGTCTGCTTCTCATCGACGAAACCAAAAGGACGGCTGTCGATCTCTTCAAATACAAAAAAGGAACCGACATACCGAGAAGGTACAAACCGACCACCCATCTCGTCGATGGAATTTCCGCTGAAATAATGAGAACGAAGAAACCCGTAATCATTCCCGATTTACGAAGCTATGAGAGATCACACAACATGGAAAACAATGAAAAAGAACGGGCGGCGACCGCCGGGATACCCCTTATCGCAAGAGGTAAGATGATCGGAATTCTATATGTTGATTCTTTTAAACCGAGAAATTTCACCAAGAGCGAGATCGATTACCTCACGATTTTGTGCAGCCAGGCGGCGATCGCCCTCGACAATACCCGGTTGTATAAAAAGATAAGCCGTGAGGCGAAGGAGATGTCTCTCTTATACGAAATAAGTCAGACTTTCATCTCAACATTAAATTTTGACCAACTGTTGAAAAATATCCTGCAGCGCTTGAAAGAAACATTCGGCTACCTGAATCTTGCAATCATGCTGGTGGATGAAGAGAAACAGGAGTTGTATCCGCGGTCGTATATCAATTATCCGGAACATATAAAATCACTCCGTTTCCGGATAGGAAAAGACGGAATAACCGGCCATGTCGCTGCCACAAAAAAGATCTATTACGCTCCTGATGTCAGTAAAGATCCCTTTTATAGGGCCGGCGTGGAAGAGGCGAAGAGTGAAGTATGTTTTCCGCTGATGCTCGGCGAGCAGCTCATCGGAGTGCTCGATGTAGAAAGCCCTGAAATCAACGGTTTCACAAAAGAAGACATAAATATGCTTGCCGGTTTAAGCGCCCAGATTGCGATTGCGCTCGACAACTCGCGACTCTATGAAGAAGCAAGAAAATTATCACAGACAGACCCTCTGACCAATCTTCCCAACAGAAGAAGTTTTGATATGTTCATCGATGCCGAGATCCGTAGGTCGGTGCGGTACCACCGTCCTTTCTCGATATTGATGATTGACTACGATGATTTTAAATATTATAATGACACATTCGGCCATCCGGCCGGAGATAAAATTTTAAAGAAATTCAGTCAACTGATGAAGGAAATAATACGGGATGTCGACTTCCTCGGCAGGTACGGCGGAGACGAATTCATCGCAGTCCTGCCGGAAACCGACAGTACCTTTGCTCTGGAAGTCGCCGAACGTATGCGTAGAAAAATCGAGATGCAGAATATCGAACCCCGGGTGACATTGAGCATCGGAATCGCGACATTTCCTTCAGACAGTAATGAAAAAGATACTTTAATAAAACTCGCAGACCAGGCATGTTATGAAGCAAAACAATTAGGAGGCAACTGCGTCAATTTTGCCTCAAAGAGAAAGGAGTGAAAAATGTTGTCTATCTTAATTCTGTTCATAACGATGAACAGCCGAATCATTCAAAATGTGCAATTTGAATTGGACGACTTCACGGCAGAACAGAGAGGACAATACACTAAATTAAGGATGGTTGGTTGTGAACTGACTGATGAAATCGGTGCACCTGAGCTGCCGGTGAAATCTATAAAACTCGCCCTTCCCCATGGTGCGGAAATCACCGACATCAAAATTCTGTCAACCGATTTTCAGAGATTGCCGCAGAAGTCTCCGGTCTCGTATGTACATAAACCGGTGATTCTTTCTCAGAAGGAACTCAAGACATTTACTGAACCGAATACCACCATATACGAATCCGATAAGCCCTATCCGGAAAATATCATTGAATATAAAGGAACCGGGGTCTACGACAACCAACAAATCTGTGAACTGCTGATCCATCCTGTCCAGTATCTGCCTTCCTCACAAGAATTGATTTTCTATAACCGCATAGAATTCGCTGTCGACTACAAAGGCGGTGTAAAAAGACCGGCAGGCGGCGGATATATCACAAAGATCGTTCTCAACCCCGAGGATGTCATAAAAACCGACAACGGTTCTTACCGGGAATATCTTGAATATCTCATCATCTCAAATCCACCCCTTGACACCGTATTTCAACGGCTGGCGGACTGGAAGACAAAAAAGGGTATATTGACAAAAATCAGGACCGTGGACTGGATTATCTCCCATTACTCGGGTGAAGATAATGCCGCCCGTATCAGAAATTATCTCAAATCCCTTGCAGACTCAAACACCACCTATGTCCTTCTTGGTGGAGACACCGACATCATCCCCTGCCGTTTCGCCTACGCAATGAGTTGCAGTGCAGGTTTCTGGCCCGGCCGGGAAGATACAATGCCGTGCGACCTCTATTACGCCGACCTTCAGGGAACATGGGACCTGGACGGTGACGGCAGCTATGGTGAGATCGAGGACAGTATCGACCTCTATCCCGACCTTATTGTAGGAAGGGCACCGGTAAACACCGTATCCGAAGCCCAGAAGTTCGTTGAAAAAGTTCTGCTCTACGAAAAGAATCCCGACCTCAATTATCTGACCAATGCGATCTTCGCCGCCGATGTCTTGTGGTCCAATCCATATACTGACCAGGGAATACACAAGAATAAAATCGACGCTGAATCTTTCCCACCGTATTTCAACATCACGAAATTATACTACAGTCAGGGAAATCTTTCTCCGAATTCAGTAAAGAACGCCCTGCGCCAGGGACAGGGGCTCTTCAATCATGACGGCCACGGCTGGATCGACGTGATGGGCGCCGGCACAGGATACCTGCATAACATCGACTTCGACACCCTGACGAACGAACCGATGTACGGTATCGCCGTCTCTATCGGATGCTGGACCACTGCATTCGACTTTGATGCGATTGCGGAATCGTTTGTCAACAGCCCACACGGCGGCGGCGTGGCGTTCATCGGAAATTCAAGCTACGGCTGGGGTTCTCCCGGCAACCCGGGATTCGGCTACTCCGACAGATTCGACAGCCGGATTTTCTATTCACTGCTTGTCGAAGATAACTTCCATCTCGGCTCGGCATTGAGCCAGGCGAAAATCCACTTCATTCCTTATTCACGAGAAAAGAACGTATACCGCTGGCACCAATACCAGCTCAACCTTCTCGGCGACCCGGAGATGTGTGTCTGGACCGACACCCCGGAATCACTCTCGGTCTCTTATCCGCAGTCAATACCCATTGGAAACAGTCGGATATTAATCAGTGTGCGTAACAAAAACAACGGAGCTCCTGTAAAGAACGCCCTGGTCTGTTTGATGAAAAACAATGAATCGTACGCATCAGGATATACAGATACAGACGGTACGATCTTCCTCGACGCCGGTGCCGCAACCTCAGGAAATTTCGACCTGACCGTCACCGCACACAACTATCTGCCTGTGGAAGAAACCATCCCGGTGATAAACGGCTCTTATGTGAACTACCTCGGCTGGTCACTGAACGACGCATCAGGGAATAACGACGGAATAGCAAACCCCGGTGAAGAGATCTATATCGATGTCGCGATAAAGAATACCGGCAACGCCGTCGCTAACAATGTTTCCCTTATACTCCACTCCCAGGACTCGATGATCGTGGTTCAGGACAGCACCCAGAGCGCAGGCTCGCTCAATCCCGGTGATTCCGTGTATATCAATAATGCATTCAGAGTCACCGTCGGTTGGGCGACGAACGGTTATGGAATCGATTTCAACCTGGAGATCACCGACGCTTCAAGAACCGTCAACTATCATCCGGTAATGTTGGTGGGTACACCGGTATTCGGTTTCGGTGAAATGAGCGTGGCTGAACCGCCGACAATGCCCGGAGATACGGAATCCGTATATCTGCAGATAGAAAATAGAGGATTCGGTTATGCCCATACACCTATCGTCACTCTCAACACAAGCGATCCCTATATTACACTCCTCTCGGACAGCCTCATGCCTGCCGACATCCCGCCGGAATCATCCCTTACCGTCGGTCCTTTCACAGTACATGTACTGTCAGGCTGTCCTCCAGGCCACCACCCTCTCCTCACCTTCACCATTGTCTCGGAAAGCTGCAGTTACACCGCGGACAAAACCCTCATCGTCGGCGAAACTGGTTTCTCTGATGATATGGAATCAGGCACCGGTCAATGGACCACGTCGGGAACCAATAACCTCTGGCATTTAACCACGTACCGTTCATTCTCACCCACCCATTCATGGTATTGCGGCGACAGCATCACTCATCACTATACCAATAATATGGACTGTTTCATCCAGACCACACCGTTTATGCTGGGTGAAAATTCAATCCTGAAATTCTACCGCTGGTTCAGTGTTCCCCTGTATGGAAGCGACGGTATCTATGTCATAATCATCGGAAATGGATTCAGAGACACCCTTGATTTCATCGGAACAGGCGGTGCTCTGTCAGGACGTGGTATCCAGAGTGAATGGTTTGAAGAGAAATACTCGCTTGCGGATTACCCGGCAGGCGACACTATTCAGGTCAGACTTTCATTCGTCAGTGACGGCGACGGAGATGTAGGCGAAGGTTTTTATATCGACAACTTCAATGTGGAAAACATCACAATGATTGAAGAACATACCGATACCGAACCCACCCCGCTTCTGTTTATGGTTCTTCCGAATCCCTTCACCAGAAAGATCGACATCCGATTCGGCAATACCCAGAACAATCCGATTACGACATTGAGGATCTACGACGTAAGCGGTAGATTGATAAAACAGTTCACGGTGGAATCCCTGAAAGACGTCCAGACGGTCACCTGGAATGGAACCGATAATACAGGTAAAAAGATGCCGGCCGGCATATACTTCATCCAGGTAATGTCTGAGAATACAACGATTACCAGAAAAGCGATAATGCTGAGGTGATAACACGGGAATAACATAACTAAGATATAATCATCGATTCGGGAAGTTCAATTCCCTGCTCTTAGACGATCAAAAGAAAGGAGAAGTCATGCATTATCGAACCGTTTTTTCAACCATTGTCTGTCTGTACTTTATACTCTTCACAACGCCGTTGATGTACGGCGAAGACAAGATAACCGACGACGATTACATCATATTTTCAGTGCAGAAGAACAGAGTGGTGGATCTCGAAGAGATAGTGACCACGATGAAAAATTATGACGTGCTTTTTTTCGGTGAGGAACATAATGACCCGGTTGCACATTATCTTGAAGAACTCCTTTTGAAAAAGCTCTATGCCAGATATCCAAACCTGATCGTCCTGTCACTGGAAATGTTTGAACGTGATGTCCAGCTCGTCCTCGATGAATACCTGAGCGGCATGATTACGGAAAAACATTTCAGAAAAGACGCCAGGGTATGGACGAATTACAAGGATTATCGCCCTTTGATCGAATTCGCCCGGATGAATGATATCCCGGTGATCGCCGCCAATGCACCCTACCGTTACTCCAATATCGCGAGCACCAAGGGGCAGCAAGCCCTTGAATCGTTGTCTGATGCGGCTAAATCATTCATCGCACCCCTGCCCTATGATACCGCAACCGGAGCATATTACCAGAAACTGCTCAGCGTCAAAAAGAATATGCCGTTCTCTCTTCCGAAAAAAACACCTGCGGATGCGGACACATTGAAGAAGATGAAAATGCCGGTGATCTCCATGCCGGAATTCAAAATAAACCAGGGACAATCACTATGGGATGCAACGATGGCACACTCGCTCGTCCGGTTCTCAAACAAAAATACGAATAAAAAAATAATGCATATCAACGGAAGATTCCACAGCGACGAGTACTTTGGTGTTGTTCAACAATTGAAGAAGTATGCGCCCGATATAAGACCCCTGGTCGTCTCGACTTTTTCTGACAGCGCTTTTCCTGAAGTCGACTTCAACAGTTATAAGAATATCGCTGATTTCATAATTATAACCGACCCGTCTGTTGAGAGAACATTTGAATAATTCGAAAGGAAAAAATTTTTAATGCGGTAAATACAAAGAGACACCGATGCCTGCGCACCGGCGCCCAAAGCAACAAAATTTCTGGAATTACCGGTTTTTATCAATGCCGCTTTGGACAGAAATCATAGAGTTTCTGAAAGACATCGTCGGTGATCAAACCAAGTCTGCCGGCCTTTTCAAGTAATCTGCGACACCCGTATGTATCACCCGTCTTTGCAGAATGGGTGCATAATCTGGTCAGTACATTCTCCACCATGTTCAGGACCGCCGTCCGCATCTGATCAGACCATGCATCATACATCTTCATAAACGGCTCACCCCTGAACAGACTGAACGCCCGTGAATATTCTTTTAAAGCGAACTCCCACTCGCCGGCGCGTTCAAAAGCACGGGCGGCTGTAATACTCTGATCGAATTCACTATAATCGGTCAGAAAGTGAATGCCGTTGTTGACCAGAACCGCTTCTCCCCCACGTCGGGAAATTTGAAGCAGGTGCAGAGGAATCTTCAATGCCTTTCTGACACGCACAAGAAGATGTGACAAATTCCTGCCTGGCGCAGTACTTGTCTTCCAGAAATTCCGGTAAAGTTCGTTGAGAAATATCCTTCTGCCGGGTTCGCCCGCCTTCAGACTGAGGTGTATTATAAACGCAGACTCTTTGGGTGACAATCTGGTTCTCAAATATCTTTGATTCTTATAGAGTACCGGTTTTCCCAGAAATCGAATGTTATAGACCGGTACCTCTTTATTGAAGACAGGCAGTTGCAGCATTCCTTTTGGAAGACCTGTCGATCTACCGCGTTTGAGAAACTCGATCACCAGTTCAGGGAAGAAAAATATGTATCTGTGCAGATAAACCATAATGCCTTTCTGTTTTGCGTAAGAAAAGGCTCTCTGATAATCTCCTTCTTTGAGTAGATAAATAAGTTTTATCGACGGCGGCACGTTCCCGGCGCGTAAAAGATTATAATCGCGTCGGGCGGGATTCAATAAAATATCGATGATCACAGCCGCCTTCTCCATTTTGTGCCGGACAAACGGAAGAAGCCTCTTCAAGGTCCGCTCACCCTCTTTTCTGTCACCGAGGCTGCAATAGGCACTGGCAATCGTGAAATAAGCCCTTATCATGCTGTTCTGGACACCCGCCTTTTTGGAGAGGGAAAGTGATTTTTTTATGAATGACAGCGCCTTACCGGGCGCACCGTTCACCAGAGAACGCATAGCCATATAAAAAAGGATGTTCGGTTTATGCGCCCAATCAGGATTTTTCACCTCCCTGAGAAGATCAACCGCCTTTTTGTAATCTCCTTTTGAAGAATATATGTATGCCAGATGACCTCCGTAGATATTTTCTTCAGAAGCGGTTCCTCTCTCCAGTATCTTTAAATACCAGTATTCAGCCCTTCGGTAATCTTCCAGGTGGATGTATAAAGAACCGAGTAAATGGCTGAATTCAGCCGGAACCTTCCTCCACCGTCGGATCAAAGCATCACACTTCCTGGCACATTCCGCTGCTTCTTTAATCCTCTGATGTCGCGCAGAGACAATTCCTTCCAGGATGTCGAGATAATGCACAACATAACTGTTTTTTCCCTTGAACATCCGCTTCAACTCCCGGATCATCTTCATCTGTTCACTAAGTGACCTGCCCAACCATGTTGAGGCGGCGATTTCGATGATTCCCATCCGCAACGCCGAGAAGTAATACTTTTTCCTGAGCGACCTCAAATACAATGTGTGGACCCTTTTCACATAATCCCTTAAAGGAATGCGTAAATATAACTGTGCGGCCTTTTCAAGACACCTGCGGAGATTCAACAATGAATCAGGAATTTGAGGCACCAATCCGTTCTCAGGAAGTGCGGGTATGGAATTCAACACCGCGGCGGCATCCTCGACCCTGCCCAGTGTGAACTGTTCCTGGGCGAGTTTGAATTTCTCTTTTGCTTCTTTTCCCCAGGGATAGTGAACCGGAAAATCGCCGCTCAATTTTTCTCTGATAAAACCGGTATAGCCGTAACGTCGCCAGACCCCCCAGATGCCTTTCACGGAAATTTCAAACCCCTGTTTCTGTAATACCTTCTTTGCCTGTCGGAGAGTCAGTCCTGGTTCTCTTTCCTTCAAGAAAACGATTCTGTCCTCCAGATCGGCGGCCACACGGTTCCACGGCCTGCGGTATTCAGAAAGGAACCACAATTCTCCTTTGCTTCTATATGCCTTCACCCATTTATAAAAAGTTACATGGTTGATGCGGAAACGGGAAGCAACCGTCCTCAACGATTCATCGTGTTCAAGATAATACCGCACGGCCTTTAAGCGCCTCTCTGTGTTGTTAACCATCGCGGAAACATTATACTGTTAATTTCCGATCTGTCAATAACCTCATTCATCACCCGCCACTCCATAAAAAGACAGGGTTTGAGAGAATAATACCTCATGAATTAATACACAATTTACATTAAAATATAATAGTCTGTCTATGATTAACCGATATTTCATCATAGAAAGGAGGTTGCAATGAGTTTATTTCAGTCACTCGCGATCTTCTGGATGACATTACTTTTCACTCAAACACCTGATACACTATGGACAAAGAGATACGGTGGCCCCTTTGGGGATTTAGGTGTATATGTCCAGGAAACCTCGGACCTCGGATACATCATCGCCGCCCACACCCAGAGCGACTCAGGAGCACCGATGCAGCACTATCTCATAAAAACAGATTCCTTAGGTGAAATCATCTGGACAAAGACATTCTGCCGAAGTGATCCATTTTCCGGTTGCATTCAGGAAACCGCGGACAGCGGTTATATATTAACCGGTGGAACAGTCGACACAACCGGCCATATGGTGATCTATCTCCTCAAACTCAATGCCCAGGGTGATTCACTATGGGCTGAAACAATCGACGGCGGCGGCAGTGGAAAATCGGTTCAGCAGACCACTGACCTCGGTTATATCATCACCGGT
>DRIG01000033.1 GCA_011052815.1 candidate division WOR-3 bacterium
AACCGGGTGGAAAAACCACTCGCCTGTTTCGGTAAAATGGCGGAAATGTCGCCTGGCAAAGACAGCACCTCTGGCCACTGGGAACTTTTCGGAATAATTCTGAAAAAACCTTTTCCCACCTATCCTGGTGGTTTTCCTGAAAGCATCATCAAAGAGTTTGAATCAAAAATAAAACATAAAGTGCTCGGTAATATTCCTGCATCCGGAACAGAAATCATAAAGCAACTCGGTGAAGAACATTTAAAGACCAAAAAACCCATTGTTTACACCTCAGCCGACAGTGTTTTCCAGATCGCCTGCCATCTTGATGTCTTCAGTCTGGACGAACTCTATCACTTCTGTGAAATCGCGCGGGAAATATTAAAAGGAGAGCATGCGGTAGCACGGGTCATTGCACGCCCCTTTGCAGGCAAACCGCCTGATTTCTACAGGACAAAGGAGCGGCGCGACTATTCACTTCCTCCACCCGAGCCCACACTTCTTGATATTGCAAAGAACAGCGGCCTGGAAGTCATCGCCATCGGTAAAATAGACGACCTCTTCAGCCACCGCGGCTATACCGAATCCTATCACTCGGTGAATGATATGGAATGTGTCAACCTGGTTTTTAAAGCGATGGATGATGTGGCGGAAGGACTGATTGTCGCCAACTTTGTCCAATTTGATATGGATTGGGGACACCGCAATGATATTGAGGGATTTAAAAAGGGACTGATTGAAATTGATGAAGGTATCGAAAAAATCGTCAGTCGCATTAAGAACAATGATATGCTCTTTATAACAGCCGACCATGGCAATGATCCGACTACGCCCTCGACGGATCATTCCCGTGAATATGTTCCGATACTCGCTTTAACCTCACGATTAAAGGGTAGAAGTCTGGGAATAAGAAATTCATTTTCAGATATGGCGAAGACCATCGCCCGATATTTTGAACTCGAAGGAATAAAAAATGGGAAAGACTTCCTCGAATACTGTCTGGCATAGTAAAAAACTCTCCAAAGAGTTGATAAAAGCGGTGAAGAAAGCTGTAAAATTCGCTTATGCGCCGTACTCCAAGAAATATGTAGCCGCGGCTTTGTATTGTAACAGTCAGAAGATATACACCGGTGTCAACATCGAAAACAGTGCGTATCCCCTTACTATGTGTGCGGAAAGAACAGCACTCTTTAAAGCGGTATCCGAAGGTGAGAGGGCATTCAAACTGCTCCTCCTCTATTCGCCCCAGATTGAATTTATTCTTCCCTGTGGAGGTTGTCTTCAGGTCCTCAGTGAATTCGCGCCTGAGCTGATGGTCGTTACGATGAACAGCGACCTGCAGTTCAAATTCTATCCTCTGAAGCAGTTGTTGACAAAACCGTTTAGATATGTAGATATAAACAAAGGAATTTAGTATGGATTATTATTTAAGTATCTTCATCCGTAATTTAAAAAAGGAAGATTTTTTTAAGCTGACCGACACCTTTGAACGATTCTCAGCACAAATCATTCAGGCGGAAAAGGATTTGATTCTTGGAAAGAGCGGCGATATAAATATTCTTTCCTGTCTTTTAAAAATCAAAGAGAATTTTTCTGAAGCCCGCATGGGGTTTTCCCGTTATCCGGGACTTGCAAAAGGGCTTTCCAAAATAGCACAATTCGGAGAAATTCTGATTTCAGAAGAGATCGAGCAGCAGATAATCGACAGCTATGAAATCACCTCTCTAGGAATGTTGTCGATCGAAGGGATGTCGAGTCAGATCCTTGTCTGCAAGGTGGAAAATCCGACCGGCGAGATGAAATTCCCCGAACAGAAGAAAGACGGCTTTATGGTCTCACGTAAAAATGAGATTGAGGCGTTGAAGAATCTACTGCGTGTTTCAAATGCAGTATTGGTGGTCGGGCCTGTAGGCAGCGGTAAAACGACATTCTTCGACCAGCTGATCGCCGGATGGGATGATAAAAAGATATATCGGACGTTCTGTCCTTCTTACAGCATAGGTCGCACCCTGAAACCGATTACAGATATCGTCACCCAGATTCTTGAGATAGATGAGCTTGAAGGGATCGAAAAGAAACAGAAGATCATTGAAAAAAGATTGAGAGAACTCGATATTATAGATATAGGAACATCATATCTGGCATTACTGGATTTTCTTGATCTAAATGAAGAAGAGTCCATCCTGGAAAAACTTGAAATTAAAACGCGTGTCGAAATCATCTCCAACAGCATTGCGGAAATAGTCAAGAGGATTTCCTGGAACAAACCGGTCGTCATCATCATCGAAGACATAGAAAATATGGACGCATCTTCGGTCCATTTTATTCAACAATTGATCGTAAAACTGGTCGAAGAAAAAGTCTGTTTCATATTTTCTTCTTCGATCGCCCAGGTCAATGTAACCGGCCTTAAAGAATTCGAATTGAGAGATATCGAAAAGAAATATCTGGAACAGATTATTGAAGAAGTAACCGAGGAGAAGTTACGGCTGCCACCTACCACCCCCTTTCACGTACTGCAATACCTCTTCCTGTTTCAGGAAGAAAAAAAGAAGTATATCTATAATCAGTATAAAGGAGAGGCGGCTCTCTCCGCCTTCAGTCTGCCTTTCCATGATATGCGGACCGTAATCAAGAGAAGAATTGAATTATTGGATGATGCTGAAAGGGAATTTCTCTTCAGCCTCGCCGTAGCCGGTCTTGAAATAAATCCCGAAGAACTACCCGTCGATAAAAAAAGCCTCTCTCTCTTCGATCTTTTCGTGGAACGTAATTTTCTGAGAAAACACTTCAGCATCTATGTCTTCATATCTTCACTACTCCACGACGAAATTTATAATTTGGTTCCCGACAAAAAGGCGCGCCACGAACGCCTTGCCGATTATTACCGGCGGATTCAGGGGTATGAAGAACAGGCGGCGTTCCACTATCTAAAAGCGGAAAATCACAAAAAGGCAATAGAATTTTTGATGAAATCGGCGGAGTTCGCGATTCAAAAAGGCGGTTATGAATCTGGCATAGATTATTACAACCAGGCGCTCGATCTGTGTCAGCGTCAAAAAGACGCCGCGGATCTGGAGATTCTAGTTGCCTTGAATGAAGGGCTTGCCGATGTCTATCGTTCGCTGGGAGACGAAGACAAGGCGCTGAAGTACTACAAAGTCGTACTGGACAGTTATAAAGAAATACTGAAGGAATGATCCTTATTCTACTCCTGCTCCTCTCCCAGGAGCAGGGTCTAAAACCCCAAGAAGATAGTCTACAGCAGAAAACCGAAAATAGAGTGGAATACCGTGCAGAGAAGATCGTTTATGATATCGACAGATCAATAGTAATACTGTATGACTCATCGACCATCTTATATAAAGACATTGAGCTGCGGAGTGACAGCGCATACTACCATATCAAGACCGATCAACTTGAGGCTTTCGGCAACTGTGATTTAAGGCAGGTGAATGATTCCATCAAAGGAGAGTACCTCCGTTACAATATAGAAACCAAAAAGGCCGTGATGTACAACGGCAGGACCCAGATCGATAAAGGTTTTCTCGAAGGGAAAAGGATCTACTGGATCGACGAACATACTGTGAATGCATATCAAGGTAAATATACGACCTGCAGTGATTCACCGCCCCATTATTATTTCTACTCACCCAGGATGAAGATCTATCTGGGAGATATGGTGATCGCCCGGCCTATTGTACTCTTTGTCGAAGGGTTCCCTGTTCTCGCGGCGCCGTTCTGGTTCGTACCGATATCCTCAAAGAGAAAATCAGGGCTGCTGCCGTTCAAGGCGGGGAATTCCCGGAATTACGGCAAATATCTCAGGGGGCTCGCTTATTATCTCGTCATATCTGATTATGCCGACGCGACCTTTCAGATCGACGCCTTTGAAAAAAAGGGGATAATGCCCCAATTCGAAGGAATATGGAACTTCGCTCCTTTTTCAAAAGGAAATGTATATGGTTCGTATATAAAAGAGACGGATACGCAGACCCGGCGTTATGAGCTCGAGCTTCGTAATAATTCCGAATATTTTCTGTTCGGTTCGAACTTTAACTGTGA
Source organism: candidate division WOR-3 bacterium (assembly GCA_011052815.1). Lineage (NCBI taxonomy): Bacteria > Pseudomonadati > Caldifarciminota > Caldifarciminota bacterium. The sequence goes on from DRIG01000033.1 coordinate 4,045, forward strand.
TTTAAAATATGTCAGTGACAACAGCTATCGTCAGGACTTCACCGACACCACGGTACTCTGGCTTGAAAAAGAGATTCTCTCTCAGGCGACGCTCGCCCGCAGTATCGGTGCTTTAAAGAATACGATATTTTATGAAAGAAAAGAAACATTCATCGATACCTCTGCAAGCACCATCGAAGAGAAAATCCCTTATTATACCTTAAGTACGCCGTCGAAAACATTGTTCTCCCTGGTAAGTTACTCTTTTTCCGGCCACATCAACCGCAATCGCACCATAATCGGCGACAGCACAAAGGAAGCCGCCGGTGCAAATATCAACACAACACCGGCGATGCAGCAGAACATCTTGGGGTTGTTCACACTCTCACCCCATCTGAATATGGATCTTGCCGTATTTGATAAAGATACAAGCGGTGAAAGATTTCCGGTGAGATTCGGATATTCATTCGGAGCGAATGCCGGGACAAATCTCTATCGGCTTTTTAATATTGAATTTCTCGGCGTCCATGGAATATTGCATAAGGTTCTTCCGAAAGTCTCTTACACATTTACGCCGGACTTTGATTTTGACAGATTCCCTCTGGTGCCGGGTATCCCCGGTTTTACCAAAACCAACAGCATCGGTTTTGGAGTCGACCAGGTATTTGAAGCGAAGATCGGCATGAAAAAAGAGAAGAAAGTGCTTGCCCAGCTGGGAATATTCAGCGGCTATAATCTTGATACCGACAGCCTCAGCGATATCACCTGGAGACTGGAATTACCTTATAATCCGTTTCCGACACCGATAACAACATTTACATCCAATCTCAACGGCTCCGTAGATCCCTATACCTATGATTATTTTTATACGATAAATAACTCGATAGGTTTGAAGACGGAATTCTTTTCCCTTAATTTGAATCAACGATATACAAAGGACGATATTTACCAGATATGGCTCAACGGCGGTCTCAAACCGACTCCCTACTGGGTGATATCCTATTCAGCACGTTATGATTGGGACAAGAAAGAGTTTGTCGATTATCGATTCGGGCTGACCCGCGATCTCCACTGCTGGGAGGCCGTCTTCAACTTCAATCAACTGGGCGATGCCTGGCGTTATGATTTTGAAGTGAGGATAAAGGAAATCCCTGATGTAACGATCGGAAAAGGCTTGCTCGGGTATATTCTGGAATAAAAACCGACTATTCGAAAAACTGATCGCGGTTGTCTTTGATCTCCTGGGGAGTAAAGACTTTCATCCATATCTGTTCCAGGCGCACCTGACGCTTCATCTGAAGATACGTCAACATTGTAGAATCAAAGGGACTTACTTCCTTTTTATCACAGCGAACTATATATCCTGCCCAGTCAAGCATAAGGGGACGCGAAATCTGTCCCTGTTCCAGGCCGAAAACCAAACCGGCGACTTCACCGCCATAGCGAACCTGGATCTGTCCCAGATTTATGTCACGACTGTAACTGAAATAGAGCAGAGTATCCCGAGCAGCAACCTCTTCCATGGCTGTTCCGCTGACCAGTTCCTCATAAGCCCGCTCAAGTCTATCCTTAACCGTCTCTTTCAAGAGTTCCCTTTCCATTGTGGCTTCCACCTTTCCTTTTATTTTCTCAAATGCGGGATAATGCTCTGGAATCATAGAATCAAGTGTAAAGAGATAATAGCCGCCGATACTGCTGAACGGTCCTCCGACCTCGCCTTTCTTCACCTTTGATAAAAACTTCCTCAACCTCTCTTTGTCACGAACCGGAAAGGTCAAATTCTCGACCGCGATGGCATGGGTGGAACTCACAGGCAACTCGATCTCCGCGGCAGCCGAGTCAAAGCCTATCTCCTGGGCGGCTTCTTTAAAGGAAATGATTTTGTCATTAATCTCACCCCTGGTCGTGGCGGATACCTCGATATTCGCCCGTACTTTATAAACAAGTCCTTTACGGACGCGTTTTATCACTTCAAAAGCGCGGGACGCCTGGATAATATCTGACACCTCTCCGTCTTTGAGTTTTTTATAGACCCTCATTAAATAAGGCTTCAAACCAGCTTCTCCCTCAAAACTTATTACAATCGAGGTATCATCAGAAACCTCTCTGGCGACCGTAAGAAAATCCTCACCCTCTTCAATCCTCAAGAGAAAATCCTCAAGCCGCTCCCGGGCATCCAGGGAATCATAATGTGAAGGCCTTTTTTGGAAAAATACATATTTCAATACCCTTCGTTCCGGTTCTTTGAACTTTTCCCTGTTCTTTTTGTAGTAGGTACGCAGATCCTCTTCGGAAAGATTCAGGAGACCGCGCGCCCGGTAAATGGGAATGCTGAGGCTGGCGATATTGTATTTCGTCGTCTGTTTTAAAACTTCAATACTGTCTTCATAGGGTGAAACCCAGCCGAATGTTGACAATAAAGAACGGATTTTTTCTTTAGGGATTTGACGACGCAGATCACTCTCATAACTCAGCAGCCAGGAACGACTCTGAGGTGAACGTAACAACTCATAGTATTTGTTGAAATCGAACTTTCCATTTTCGTCCTGCATATACTCGGATTCATAGATCGCCTGCGGAGGATTACTCTTTATCACCTCCCACAACTCTTTATCATTTACCCCTACTCTTTCCTTTCTGACCAAATCCTGCCACATAAACTCTTCAATCATCAAATTCCAGATATCTTCACTGGATGTTCCTCTTTGTTCCTGTTTCTTTGATTCATAGAATCGAAGATATTCCCGGTATGATATGGGTGTACCGTTGATCTCCGCGATATTCGTCTCTTTCTGTTCTTTTATTCCCATTATATTAAAACCCCACTGGAAAAATATCAAAGCGGCGAATCCCGCCAATACGATAAAGAGAATGATACGCGTCTTTTTTCTCAAAGTTTGCATCATGGTAATAACCTCCTTACTGATTTTGTCTTACAAATATCTCAGAAAAACCGTTCATTCTTTCAATACCGGTAATACGGCATTACCATTCGGGATGACGTAAGCCTTAAAATCGTCACCACTCTTTTTTTTAATCTCATTGATCCCCTGGTTTATGTCATTCAGAGGAATAAATCCCATCCGTTTAAGTATCTCGGGTTCAAGTTCGGAAAGCACATAAATCCTGTGTTCTTTCAATATCTTAGCCGTAACAAAAGCCCGATGTCCTCCGATCTCTATTCTTTCCCGGGGATAATTTAAAAGACCATCAATATCATTATTGAGCATATAATCTAAAAATTTTTCATTTCCAAAACCATCTTGGCATTGAGCGACAAGTATAAAAGCACCGCCTTTTTTGGCGGCGTTCAATGAATTGTTCACGACCTTGTGGCTCAAGAAAAAATTTCCGTCTGCAGGATAACCACCCGGTGATGTAATCACACAATCCGCCTTTTGGTCAATAAAAGATCTGCGTTGAGTGAGAAAAAATTCAACGCCTTCCTTAAATGCGTACTTCATATCGCCGCAAAAGACACGGGCGGTTGATCTATCAGGGGTTTCGACGACGTTGAAAATATAATCAATGCCGAAAAGGTGTGCCGCTTCAGCCATTTCTCGGGCGATGATATTATTCTCCATATTGCCGGGTAATATATTGTCCTCCCTTAATTTACTGTGGTTCTCTCTTATCGTTTCATAACCCGCGATACCCGGGAGAATCGATTTCCTGCCACCTGAAAAACCCGCTAAATAGTGGAAGTTGATCTTACCGGTCGCAATGACGAAATCCGCCTGCCTGGCCCTTCTGTTGACCAGTACTTCCAGACCGGTCCCGGTCTTTCCCACAGAAACCAGTTCGCCACGACAGTCATGGTTTACAAAGTTAAAATCCGCCGTAATTCCGCCGTACAATCTTCTATTATCTTCAGGGCTGTGCGGTTCATGGGTACCAAGGGCGACGATAAACTCGATGTTTTTTTCGTCAATACCGGCGTCAATGATCTCCGCTGCAATGAATTCCAGTATTCGGGGATAATCGGTTATCGAGCGTTTTTTATCAGACACCAGAACAACCACATCACCGGGTTTGTTCTGGTGTAATAACTTTTTCAAACGCGGTCTGCCGATCGGGTTCATAATGCTCTCTTTAAAAATATCGTCCAGAGGCTCCACAGGCTTGTTTTCCATCTGTAAGACCCCTAACAAATTATCAGGGGGTAGTTCCAGCTCAACCACGCCTTTTCCATATTTCAACTGCATACGCTATTTTACCTAAATATCAAGCGGTGTCAATATAAACTCAAATTTGGAGCATTGACTTATAATAGAATCAGGAGTATAATAAAGTATGATAAACCTCAAATTATTACGGGAAAACCCGGAAATCCTCCGCAAAGCGATCAAGCACCGTGGTGAAGATATTGATCTGGAAGAGATAATCCTTCTGGATAAAAAAAGACGGAACGGTATAACCGAACTTCAGGAATTGAAGAAAAAACGGAATGAGCTGTCAAAAAAAATAGCGGGCATGAAACATCGAGGCGAAAACACCGAAACCCTTGTCGAGGAAGCAAAAGGTCTTGCAGACAGAATCAAGGAAATGGAAAGAAATCAGAAAGAACTGGAAGAAAAGTTCGAGCGGTCACTGCAGTGGATTCCCAACATTCCCCATAAGTCGGTCCCTGTGGGTGAAGATTATAAAGCCAATAAGTTTATCAGAGGTCTCAAAAACCCTCCGAAATCGGATTTCAATGTCCTGCCCCACTGGGAGATCGGTGAGGCTTTGAACATCCTTGATTTAAAGAGGGCGGCGAAGATTTCCGGTTCACGCTTTATTCTCTACAAAGGGGTAGGCGCTCAACTGGAACGGGCATTAATAAATTTCTTTCTGGAACTCCATACAAAAAAACACGGCTATACAGAAGTCTTTCCGCCGGTTCTGAATACGAGTGGGTGTCTCTACGGCACCGGCCAATTACCGAAGCTTGAGTCTGATATGTACCGATGCGCTGGCGAAGACCTCTATCTCTGCCCCACGGCTGAAGTTCCGCTAACCAATATCCATCGTGAAGAGATCATCCCGGAAAAGAAACTGCCTATCTCTTATGTGGCGTATTCCCCTTGTTTTCGGAGAGAAGCCGGATCCTATGGCAAGGACGTGAAAGGGATAAAGAGAGTTCATCAATTCAATAAAGTGGAGCTTGTAAAATACACCACACCGGAAAAAGGTTATGAAGAATTCGAAAAACTGTTGAGCGACGCCGAAGAAACCGTCAAACTGCTGGAACTCCCTTATAGAATCATGCTCCTGAGTACCGGCGATATGACATTCGCCTCAGCAAAGACTTATGACATCGAGGTCTATGCACAGGGAATGAAAGAATGGCTTGAGGTATCTTCGGTCAGTATCTATGAACAGTACCAGGCGCGCCGTGCGAATATCCGTTACCGCAAGACTGAAGGCGGAGTCGATTATGTCTTTACGATGAACGGCTCGGGACTGGCGACACCGAGGATCTTTATCGCGCTGCTGGAAAACAACCAGACCAAGGACGGCCGTATAAAAATCCCCGAAGTGCTGCGTCCTTATATGGCTCATAAGGAGTATATTGAATGAAAAAAAATCCAATCGTTGAAGATATTATAAAGACAGGAGTGATTCTATATAGAAAGAACTATATCTATGCAACAAACGGAAATATCAGCGTAAGGGACAATAACAGTGTCTTTATCACTGCTACGGGGTTGTGCAAAGGAGAGTTAAAACCAGCTGATATACTCAAGGTGAGTCTGGACGGTGAGGTCACAAAGGGTGAACCGTCGATTGAATTAAGAATGCATCTCGGCATATATAAAAGCAGAAAAGACGTCAATGCGGTCATTCTCGCCCATCCTTTCTTCACCAACCTTATCGGCATTCAACCCGGGGCGCTGAATCTTGGAGCATTACCGGATATGGAAAAGCATTTAAAGAACATAGACTTTATTCCCAACATCAAACCCGGCTCCCCGGCATTGGCTAAAGCCGTGACAAATGCAATAAAAAAAACAGACATCGTGGTGATTCACCGCTACGGCTGCGTGACCGTTGGCGAAACCTTAAATAACGCAAGATATAAACTGGAAAGGCTGGAATACCTTGCGAGATTTCTGGTCTACAAACAAATCATCTTTTAACGGAAAGTTCCTTGACACATAATTTTTTTTATCTATAATTTATATATAAAAATATAATTAAGGAGGACTGATGAAGAACATATCAAGGTCATCC
>DRIG01000034.1 GCA_011052815.1 candidate division WOR-3 bacterium
ATACGATATAAACTCGGTCAGACGACCGGCCGCAATCTTCGTTTTGCCACGACAGGTGGTGTACCCCAGGCGCCTGGCGGAAACGGCACACCGCCGATAGGTCGCTGGGCTTTTCCCGGAGGCACTCTGAAATTCCGCGGCCGGGGTGATGCGACAAACGGAGTGATCTATATTACTGACCGAAGCAATAATTTTGCGATTCATGTCAATTCACTCGGAAACGTAAAAGTCTATCGTTATGAAAACGGTTCATGGACCGGTATCTAATTAAATGAACCAAGGAGGATACATGAAAACATTTTCCGGAATTAAAATCAGAGGATTGAAGACACAGAATACTACACCAGCCCGACATCCAAAAGGTTTTACCCTTGTCGAGATTCTTGTTGCAATAGTCATTCTGGCGGTCGGTATTCTCACAGTAAGTCAGATGACGGTTCTGGGAATGAAAACAACTGCAGTGGTAAAACAACATATGGAAGCGAGGGAAGTTCTTGCAAAAGGTCTTGAAGCCATAAAACTTCTGTACATAAATGATCCGCTGCTGACCGACAACTGCGGCGGTAATCCTCTGTTTTTAGATTCTATCACAGGTGCTTATCAGGCATCGCCGGCAAATATTGTCGGACAAACAATCAACAATACGGCATTCGATGTGTACTGGAATGTCGTAGCTGACTTTCCTCAAAGTAATCTTCGAACAATAAGGATGTTGGTATATAGACAGGGTAAGCGACTCCTCGCTGCAGATTATGTAAAATGGAGGTAATCATGAAAAAAGGTATGACTTTGGTTGAAATTCTTGTATCACTGACAATCCTGACAATTATTCTGGGCGCGATCTTTTCAATACTCACACTTCAGCAGACAAAGGCGACAAATGTTCAGGCAACCACAGTGATGCAGACCGATGCAAATATCGCCCTTTCTCTACTCCGCTGGGATCTGTTCATGGCTGGTTATGGAATCGGAACAGATGACCCTTCTATTATTTCTGGAGACGCCGGTAACAATGGAGGAGCCGACAACATCACTCTTTATGGTGCAGGACTTGCTTTCGAATCAGACGGCGCCAACTGGAGTCCGGTACTGGTTCCTGTTCAGAACAGTTCAAAGATTATCGTCTATAGATTTTCAGATTTAGCCACCCACTTTTCAGTTGGTGATGAATTAATCCTCGTTGACCAGAATAAGAATCTCCTGGATTCCGGTCTGGTGATCGCCGGTACGACCTGGACCACCCATGCTGCCGGAGAAATCACCGTACCGGCACTTGAGCTCGATATTGCTCCAGGAGTTGTCAGTGCTGGTCAGGGAGCCATTGCTTTCAGTCCAAACCTGAGTACTTATTTTAGCGGTGTTACGTATACCCTCAATAACAATAAACAGCTGTTAAGAGGGAATGAAGTATTTCTCGAGAATGTAGAAGACATCCAGTTTGCATTCGGTGTGGATTTGAACGACAACGGCGCGATTGAAGAACCGAATGAATGGTTTGATGACCTAAACAGCATACCGAATTACACACCGCAGTTGTTATACCAGCATAAGTTTGCGATTCGTTCGTCATTCGTCGTCGTCACAAAACAACTGCTCAGGGATTATCAATATACAGGCGGAGCCATTACTCTTGAAAACAACACCTATACTCCCACGACTTATGATCTGCGGAGAAAAAGAGAAATTGTCACTGCCATTACCTGGCCAAGAAATCTTCAATTTTAGGAGGCGAATATGATGAAGTACCAAAGAAGTTCAAAGTTTACCATAAGTAATAGAAAAGGTATCGCCCTGCTTGTTGCCCTCGGTACAATGATTCTTATCCTTATCATTGCGGCACTGGGTATTTATATGGTCACAAGAGGGTTGAATGTAGCAGGCGGCCAAAAACGCTATCAGACGGCATTCGAGGCATGTGAAGGCGGTCTGGAAATAGGAATGCTGAAAGTGGATAGCGCATTTACCGCTGGAGTTTCTCCGACAAATTACAACGGTAATATCGGTAAGTATACGATTACCGTAGCAAGTGCCCCTCTTTTTGCATCAACGGTAAGTGGAGCCGCAATCAAATTCGCACGCGGTTACTTTGGTATCGGACAGGGTATAGCTAAAGGCGGTGTTAATCTTTATTATCATATCGAATCCCAGGCTGTGGCTTCAAGTGTAACCGGTGAAAATGTTACTCTTGAGGTCGAACAGAAAAAAGTCGTTGGGATTGATTAATAAGGAGGAGATGATGAAAAGAATAATCTTTGGATTAATAATTATAACCGCGTTTCTGGCAGGAGCGGATATGAGTACCTATTGTACTGCGCCTCCGTTTGTCGGCGGTCATAATGCAGTGGTAATTCCTAATGTGCTGATCTGTCAGGACTTCACAGGAAGTATGAGATTCTGGGTCTATGATAGTTGGCCTGGTTACAGTCACAGCATCGATCCTTATAACCCCAATAAGGTCTACTATGGTTATGCAGACCCGAATTCAAATTATGAAATAGTATGGTTCAATAGCCGGCAATATTATAGAAAAAACCCCAATGGTTCGTATTCCGGAAATGAAATAAACTGGTGGCATACCACCCGAATCGACGTCGCCCGTAAAGTACTGACCGGCGGAAAGGGTCCTGCCTACAATGATAAAAGCAGGCTTCTGTTCGAAGAACCGTACTATCGTGTGAACAGCAGTTCTGGCAGTTATGTCTACGGTATCATCACCACGGATTCGACTGAAATATCAAAAGGTGTGGTGCGTGAGATCGCCGACGTCGACGACGACTATGTGTGGGATGAAGGTGCTCCCCATTTTGCACTCCAGACCTTCAGCACGAGGTCACCGTTTTATCGACGGGTAAAATGTCCGTTCGGTTCTTCGCTGCGCGCATTTCTCGATACCTTAGAGCAAAAGCGACCGACCGGCGGCACCTGGTGCGGTGACGCGATATTTGAAGGAATCCATTATTACAGGTTCACCCATCCGCACTGGCGCAACAATACCTGGAGCTATACCTGGAGTATAAACGATGTCGGCACTGAACTTGACCCCTGGTATGAAGTCGTAGGCGGCGACACGGTCTCTGTCTCCTGCCGTCCGAGTTTCTTTATCTTTGTGAGTGACGGTGAATCGAACTCTGACAATCCGGTCTCTGACTGCAGCCATCTTCCGCATCCGGCATCTCCGTATGGACCCAGTTATTACGGCTTCAGATACTACAACGGTCCGGACAGCAGTGACGGAACTCATGGCTGTGCAGACGACTATGCCTATTATGCACATGTTACAGACCTGCGGCCTGACGCCGACCCCATCTACGGAATACCGGATAAACAGACCCTCACCTTTTATTCCATCTTTCTCTTCGCCACTCCGTCAGGGGCAACCCTTTCAAAGAATATCGCCATCTTCGGAGGCTTCAAAGATTCTGATACCCTGGGTGATCCCGGTTATCTAAAACCGGACAAACAGTTTGAATATGACGCTGATTCCAATGGCGTACCTGATAATTACTACTATGCTGATGAAGGATATGCACTGGAACAGGCTTTCAGAAACATCTTTGTGAACATCCAGGAACTGGCGCGCGTTACAAGTGCATCCGGCGGTGCGATTTCCGGATCAGGAATAAAAGGCGGCGGTGTGGTCTATAATGCAACATTCTATCCGACGCTGGATTTAACAAGCACCCTCTCTTTGAACTGGATAGGAAAGGCAGCGGCGCTGTGGCTGGACCCTTATGGAAATCTGCGTGAAGAGACCCAGGGAAACAGAATCCTCCATCTTAAAAACGACCTTGCGATTGAGATGTTCTTTTCTGCAGGAAACAATCAAACAATGGTCGCCCGGTTCCAGGATACGAGCGGACTGGGAACACTCGTTCCTCTTGATACCGTACCTGTTGAGAGCCTCAATTTCCTCTGGGATGCAGGTGAACATCTTTTGACCAGGAATCCCGATAATCGCAGAATCTTCTATAACAGGAATGGAAACCGCAGGGCATTCGTCATCAATCAGAACTGGCTTGACGCACGCCTTGATTTTGGTAATGGAGCTGCTTGTGATTCCCTGATTCAATATATCCGCGGTGTTGATTATCCCAACTGGCGCTCACGTGAATATAACAACAATAATATCTGGAAGCTCGGAGACATCATCCACTCCTCCCCGATGCCCGTAGGTGCACCGAGTGAAGCTTATCATATGGTTTACGGAGACGATACCTATTACTCATTCTGGGAAAAATATCTTGACCGCAGAACCGTCGTCTATGCCGGCGGCAACGACGGAATGATCCATGCATTCAATGCAGGATTATATGAAACACTGGAAGATCCGATTACCATTGCACGTGTCCAGACACTGGGCCAGGCGCTCGGTAAAGAACTCTGGGCGTTCATTCCCTATAATGTCCTGCCGCATCTGAAATGGCTCGCCGATACAAATTACTGCCACGTCTATTATGTAGACCTGAAGCCCTATCCAACGGACGTGAAGATATTCACGCCTGACTCGACCTGGCATCCTTATGGCTGGGGTACGATCCTTGTCACGGGAATGAGATTCGGCGGCGGTGAAATAGACGTAACGGGCGTGGACACTTTCCGTTCAGCATACTGCTGTTTTGATGTAACCGATCCTGAACGCGACAACCGCAGACCGCAATTTATGTGGGAGTTCACCGACGATAACCTCGGATTTACGATGTGCGTTCCAGCGGTGATCAAGATAAAAGATATGTCAGGGACAAACGACAAATGGTATCTCGTCTTCGGCTCAGGGCCCCAGAGTAAGTACGGCGACTGCAATCAGCCGGCGCATCTTTATGTGCTTGATATTGCCACAGGCACTCTTATTCACGAATTCACCATTCCTGATTCCAATACAGCAATCACCAATATCTTCTCAGCCGATTTCGGTCTTAATTACTACACGAACCTCGCCTATTTCGGAACCTATGACAATTCAGGCGGTGGAACAATCTACCGGTTGATGACGCATAATGATCCTGATCCTGTAAACTGGACACTCCATAAAGTGATTACGCTCAACAAACCGATTACAGCTGAAGGCTCGGTCGCCACAGACTCCAAAGGAAATCTCTGGATATATTTCGGTACTGGAAAGTATTTCAGTAACATCGATGTCGCCAACACCGATACAATGATGTTCGTCGGTGTCAAAGATGACACAACCCAGGGAGACCTTGCAAATCCCGCATTTACACTCAATGACCTTGCGAACGTCACCGACGTCCATGTCTATTCTGATACGGTAATCAGCTCTCTGGGTGTCAACAACTTCGACGAACTGGTTCAGTATGTTGAAGCCCGGGACGGCTGGTATCGTTATTTTGACTCCATTCCCGGTGAGCGGGTAATCACGTCTCCCCTGGTCCTCGGCGGTGCTGTAATCTTCACATCATTCATACCCCAGGACACCACGGGAGCAAGCCAGGGACCTGATCTCTGTATCGGCGGCGGTGGAGGACCGCAGGCCGGTAATCTCTGGGCGCTCTTCTACACAACAGGAACCGCTTACAAAACAGCGATGCTGGATACCAATGCAACCGGAGAATTCAAAACCTACATACCCATCATTGGAGATATGCCATCTGAACCGGCAATGCACATAAGTGCAGATCAGGAAAAAGTCTTTGTCCAATCAGCTGGTGGACTTATCGGTATTGAAACACCACTGCCATACAACCCGCGTGGTGGTGTAATGTTGTGGCGTGGAAGATAAAGGAGGATGAAATGAAATACGCTAAATACCTTTGCTTATTTATTCTATTATTATCTCTCCTGGCACACGCGGATGAGAACAAAAGAGTACCTTTAAAGAAGAATATTCAAATTGACGGATCACGCGAACATCTAAGGGGCTGTGTTCTGGCAATCGAAGGGAATAAGGTCAATTTCGAAGAATCCTGGATGCCTCTTGCTCCTGACGGTGTAGTAATCAGCGCTCCGAATTCTGAAGAAAATATCGATTCTTTTGACGATTTAAGGGCTCCGTTCTACGCAGACATCGATATCTACTGGGTGGGTGATAAGACCTATATTTCAGCCATCCGGATGTTGAAACAGTTCGAATACAGCTCAGACGGTTATATCATAGGTGAATACCACGACGAGGAATAACGGCTTATTACGGTCTCTGGGCGGGGATTGATCTCCGTCCAGAGACCGACAGCGTTGAAGTGTAGCATCCTGCGTCCTTCTCTTCTTCCTTCCCAAAAACCTTGACTTTTTGTAGTTTTTTATTAAAATATTGTAATGAGGAGGCAGCATTGAAAAAATTCTTTGAATTTCTTTTGGTCTTTCTTATTACAGTTTATGTAAACTGTGGTGCAGAGAAAAAAGAAGATAAAACCGGGGAAGGAGCAAATACCGCTCCATTTATAAAAAGCGCTGAAATCGTTCCCGCCGTGCCCGTGCTTGGTTCCAGAATTACTCTACGTGTTGAAGCTGGAGATAAAGAAGGCGACAAAATCGATTATGAAGTCAAGTGGTTCTTGAATGGAAAAGAAATCGGAAAAGGATTTGAATTTTATCTGGAAGAAGCGAAAAGAAACGATGAGATCTTCGCTGAAATCACGCCGAGCGACGGAAAGTCAACCGGCGAAACCGTCAAAACGGCGCCGGTCGTTATCGGTAATACACCGCCGAAGATCACCGGTGCCCGTATTTCACCGGATACCATATTGACATCAACCAGTGATCTAACAGTCATTGGTGAAGGTTTTGACCCTGACGGTGACAGTCTGAAATGGCTGTGTTATTGGACACTCGACTACAAAGAGCGTCTTCCTGATTCTTCCACTACAATAAATTTGAAACAGCTTAAACTTAAAAAAGGTTCTCATCTTACCGCTGAATTATATGCCTCAGACGGAGATACGGTTTCCAATCTCTATCTTCTGGAAATAGATGTTGTGAACGGTGCCCCGATATTAAAAGAATCAGCTGATTCAATACCGTACACCCCCGGCTCAATCAAATTTCCGGTTCCGATCATTGATCCTGACAATGATCCTTTGACATTTGAACTCTTAGAAGCACCTGAAGGTCTGGTTATCGATAAAAAGAACGGAATCGTATCAGGTACGGTTGCAGAAACAACTGCTTTTGAAATCCTGGTAAGGGCGACGGATACTGAAGGTGCTTACCTGGATGCACGATTTACATTGACACCTCCTCAACCAGCAACAAATCAATAAGTTTTCCATATAAAAAAGGCGGACGCTCAAGCGTCCGCCTTTTTTATATAAACTCCTTGTTATTTCTTCGGGTGATCCGGATCAGGAACCGGTGCGCCCACTGGACAGACCGCCACACACTGAGGTTCATCAAAGTGGCCTTCGCATTCCACACATTTATTGAAATCAATTACATAAATAGGATCACCTTCACTAATTGCCTGCACCGGACATTCAGGCTCACAGAGTCCACATGCCGTGCATTCTTCAGTAATTTTGTATGCCATTTTACCTCCTTATTAACGGGCTTATTATATCAATTTTCTTTATAATGTCAAGTATACGTTTCACCCCTGAAATTTTTCCAGTATCACCAGAGCCAAAGGCAGATTTTCAAGGGGGGTGAAAAGCTTCTCTGTTCTAATTCGGAAGTGCTTCTTTTCAAGCACCGCTGCGGCGGCTCTCAGTTCCTCCTCGATCCGATGGGTCTTATAGAAAATTGCAATACCCTGCGGTTCTATCAGATGATCGATCGCCTTCACCATCTTCTTGATCCTGCCGACCGCCTTTAAAAGAACCACTTCAAACTTTCTTTCTTTATAGTCCTCAGCTCTTCCATTGACGACCCGGGTATGCATGAGTCCCAGGTGGTCGATAAGGTGATTCAGAAAACGCACTTTTTTTCTTCTGGATTCAAAAAGGGTCAAATCTATATCGGGCAGTAAAATACGAAGGGGTATTGAAGGAAAACCGGCGCCCGCCCCGATGTCACATATATATTTAAATCTTTTGACATATTTGAAAGCCGTCAATGAAGTTACAAAATGGCGCCGTGCGATGCGATTATAGTCACGATGTGACAGCAGATGAACCTTATCTTTGTAGTTGTGCAGAACCTCCAGATAGATGCGGAATCTTTCCAAAACAGACCTGTCGTATTCAATACCCAGTTGCCTCAAACCTTCTTTTAATTCATTGAGTTCGCCGATGAATCTTTCTTTTTCATCAAGTTTCAGACTTTTTTTTGAGGTCATTCCATATCTCATCCATCTCTTCAAGATTTACGTCTGTGATCGTCTTACCCTGATTTTCCAGTTCTTTTTCAACCAATCTGAATCGTTCGATGAATTTTTTGTTCGCATGTTTTAAAGCATCTTCTGGATCAACCGAAAGATGACGGGCGAGATTAACACAGGCGAACAGAAGATCACCCAGTTCCTCAAAGGTCTCTTTCTTACCGATGCTCTCTTCGACCTCTTTAATCTCCTCATAGACCTTTTCAAGCGCCCCTTTGTATGAATCCCAATCAAACCCGATCTTACTGACGCGTTCCTGAATAAGTCTCGCCGCGAGAAGCGCGGGAAGGGACTTAACCACCCCTGAAAATATATCTTTCTTGCTCTTATGCCAGAACTGCAACACCGCCTTTGAATCCTTGAGTTCTTGATTTTTGAATACATGGGGATGCTTCTCTTTATATTTTTTGATGGTAGCGGTGAGCAACTCCTCAAGGTTGACGTTCTTTTCGTCCTCCAGGAGCCGGGCAAAGAAGAATCCGAGAAAGAGAATGTCACCTACCTCTTCTTTGAGTGCATCGGTCTCATCAAGTTCAATCGCCTCGACGAGTTCATAAGCCTCTTCTATTATGTTACTCTTCATGGTCTCAAGGGTCTG
>DRIG01000035.1 GCA_011052815.1 candidate division WOR-3 bacterium
GGTGTCATTATGGAATTCCCGATATTCGAGGAGTTGCTCAAAAAACTGGGCATTGATTTTGAAGTAATAAAATCACGGGAGCATAAAGACATCGGTTCACCTTTCAGAAAGATGGGAGATGATGAAAAAAGACTGCTGCACGAGCTCGTAATGGATGTCTACGATCAATTCATCCAGGCGACAGTGGAAGAACGCAATCTTCCCGAGGACAGTGTCCTTAAATTTGCCGACGGAAGGGTAATTACTGGAAGGCAGGCTAAAGAACTCGGTTTTGTCGACACACTCGGTTCTTTTGAAGACGCGGTTAAGATCGCCGGTGATCTTGTAGGAATAGAAAAACCCCTTCTCGTCTATCCGCGGAAGAGATTGAGTTTAATAGACTTCTTCACCAAACCGGTTGAGAAGAGTCTTATTCCGAAATTGAAATTTCTCTGGCGTTGAATTATGTCTCTATCAGGAATTTTCAAATCACTCGCTGCAACTACCATCGTTCTTCTTTTTATAACCGGCTGTTCAAAACCGCCCTACAATCCCGAGCTCGCAGACTACCTGAAAGCCGAGCGGGAATTAAGAAAAAGAGTAAAGGATGCCCGGTGTCTTGAAGATTCCATCAAGGTATTACAACAGAAATATGAACTGAATTTAGAAGAAGAAATCTCCAGGCTGAACAACAATCCCGAGTTGTGGGTCGAATTGCTCACAGAGTTGAAGATTGAAGAGTAAATTCTTCGGTGTAGTCGAAGGTTTTTATCGAAGGCCCTATTCTTTTGAAGAACGTCGGGACCTCATAATTTTTTCGGCGGAGATCGGATTGAACACTTATGTTTACGGTCCGAAAGCCGATCCTTTCCACAGAAAAAAATATGACAGACTCTATCCCCGATCGCTCCGCAGGGAATTCAAAGAACTGAACAAACTCTGCAAAAAACATTCAGTGAGATTCAACTACGCGCTTTCACCGCTGACAAGACCCGATACCGGCAAAATAATCAGAAAGATAAGTTCCATGCTCGATTGCGGTATCACCGATTTCAGTCTTTTCTATGACGACATTGAAGTCTCATTGACTGAAGAGACCGCCGAGCGACAGATAGAAACCGCAAATGAACTGCTTAACTTTCTTGAATCAAAGATCTCCGAACCACAATTATTCTTCTGCCCCACCCAGTATCGGGGTTTCAAAAAAACCGAGTATATTTCAACCATCGCCAGAAAACTTCATCCCCGAATTCATATATTCTGGACCGGTAAAAAAGTCGTAGCAAAACGGATAACCGCGAAAGATATCAACAGAATTACAGAAATAATCGGACGGCCGCCGTTGATCTGGGACAACATCTTTGCAAACGATTATATTCCGGGAACCATTTTGAGGTTTCCTTATCGCTACCGTGAATCGGAGATCGTAAAGCGGGTGGACGGTATCCTTATCAATCCGATGAATCAGTATCAAGAGTCAAAACCTTTACTCTACACTGCGGCGAAGTTCTTTCACAACCCTTTTAATTATGTCCCCACTAAAGCATGGAAAGAAGCGAAAAAATTATTCTCTTTAAAAGAGTAAAGGATTTCTATATCTTTGCAGAGACGGTCTTGATTTATCTGTGATCGTGGTTATACTAAAAAAAGGAGGTATAATGTCGTTTTTATTACTTTTTACGTTATGTGTAAATCCTTTTTATGAAGCAAACTTCACTTCTTTGCCGATGAGGTCGATAAGCGTCTTCTCAAATCCAGCAGGTCTGGGTTTTCAACGCGGTGCCGAGATAGTCATTAATTATGAATACAACCCTGATGCGCCGGACGCATTGATGTCAGCGTCAGCACTGGGAAATGTCGGATTCGGATGGAAAAAAATCGATAGCCTGAACTATTATGAAGCGGGTCTCGGTTATAAACTGCCCGGCGCATTTTCAATGGGATATGCATTTCAATTCGGTGAAGACTCCAAACACATCGTCGGTCTGATAGGACACGTCAGTGAGAAGCTGAGTCTTGGTTTTAAAACCGCACTCGGCGGCGATGAACACATGCTCGGCGGGATCAGTATAAGGCCTTTCAAGGAATATGTCACTCTGAGCGGAGATGTTGAATTCGAAGCCCTGGATACCATCTTCAATTATTTCTACGGTTGTTTACTTCAACCGATAGACGGTGTGAAACTCCACTTTTACGCCGATCAGGACTTTAACTGGAAAACCGGGCTGGAGTTGTCTTTTGGCAAAACAAAAATAGCCGGTTCGTATTCACATCCTGACAAGAAAATCAGTGGGGGGATTCTCTTCTCAGCACAGTCATACAAAACTTTCATACCGCAGAAGAATATAGTGACCGAACTCAGCTTAGAAGATGAATATCCGGAACTGCAAAAAAAGACGCTCCTCGGGATTCCGATCAGCACAAAACAGGGATTCACAAAACTACTGCTGGAATTTGAAAAAATCGGAAAAAAGGATGAGATAAAAGTAGTGCTTGTCAAAACAAGAGGACTTTCTCTGGGTGCGGCGCAGTTCGAAGAATTGAAAGGCTGCTTTAATAAATTAAAGAAAAGAGGAAAAAAAATCATATTTTTCAGTGACAATTACAATGGTACTTTAGTATACGATCTTGCCTGCAGCGGCGATGAAATCATCCTTTCACCGCTCGGTGATATCTCAATTCCCGGTCTTGGAATACGTAAATTCTATTTAAAAAACACCCTGCAGAAACTCGGTATTGAAGCCGATATCACACATGTGGGTAAATACAAATCAGCTGCGGAAATTTTTTCCCGCGAACAAATGTCAGACGCCGACAGGGAACAACTTGAAAAGATCCTGGATGATTTCTATTATCCGATCATCACCCATATCGCCGCCGCAAGAAAAAAGACTGAAGCAGAGGTCGAAAAATTGATCAATGAAATCGCCTTTTTCAACAGTGACCAAGCAGATGAATACGGACTGGTCGATACAGTGCTTTATGAATTTGAGCTGAAGGACTATATCAATGATAAATACGGTAAAATGGCGCTGGTTGATTTCGAAGAGGTTGTAAATGAAAAGGTCGTCCGATCACCCTGGGAAAAGAGAAAAGATAAGATCGCCGTTGTGATCGCGGAAGGCAGTATTGTTGCTGGTGAAGGCAAACCCGGTCTGTTTCAATCGACATTGATCGGCGGTAAGAGATATGCTGAAATCTTCAAACAGATAAAAGACGATAAAAGCATCAAGGCGGTCGTCTTCAGAATCAATTCCGGCGGCGGAGACGCCTTTGCCTCTGAACAGATTGCGTATGCGCTGAAACAATGTGCTAAAGAAAAGCCCGTGATCGTTTCAATGGGAGACGTCGCCGGTTCAGGTGGTTATTACATCGCCTGCCTCGCCGATAAGATCTTCGCCGACGACCGAACCATCACCGGGTCAATCGGAGTACTCGGTGTCAACTTCGTGACAAAAGGCCTTTACGATAAACTGGGGATATCCTGGGATTACATCAAAAGGGGTAAACACAGTGATAAAAACTGGGGACTGCGCCATCTTACTGAAGAAGAAGCCGCACAGGCGAAAAAAAATGTCGAATGGTGGTATGATAAATTCACCAGACGGGTCGCAGAAGGTCGCAACATGCGTCAGTCAAAAGTAGACAGCCTGGGCCAGGGCAGAGTCTATTCCGGTAAATACGCCGAAGAACTCGGACTTATCGACGAAACAGGCGGGTTTTTGGAAGCATTGAACGCCGCCAAAGAATATGCCCACATCACGGGAGACGTCGAACTGCTGGTATATCATCCAGGAGATACGGGTTTTTCATTCACCCTCAGCGCCAATATGATAAGCCGGTGTCTTTATATTATGCCCGAGATTGAAATAAAGTAAATCTATTCAATCACGATTATCTTTATAGAACCATCTGCTGTTTTGTTGAGCTTCAGAAAATAGACACCGGGCTCAAGAGCCAATCTTGCACCGGGTGCCGACACCTTTTTGACGCGTTGTCCCAGAATATTGTAGACAGTAATCGGATAAAATCTCTGCTCACTTACCAAAGAAATAAAGGTGATTGAAGCGGAAAGGGGATTTGTGAACCGACAGGGTGGACAGATATTCGATCTCTCTTCGCTGATTCCTACCGGTGGATTCGGTTCTCCCGGTGTATAGACCGTGTAATCATGGAAATCAGCGGAGTTGTCATCGGTGTCATAACCGTCGGGATAGCGGCCAAGACAGTGATTGTACGGTACATCCGATGCAGGCAGCCACTCGCCGGTGAAGACCCAGCCGTCGAGTGTTCCGTAACCGAGGGCATCGATTGTGATACTATTGAACCTCAATTCAAGATTATCCGGACCGTTCTGTAAATCCGCATCAGAGGTGACCAGGTCGTGGTTTGAAACCGTGGAGTCCTGTCCGATTACAAAAAAGCCGTCGGCAGGGATCGAACAACCACTCAGGTCGATGTCGACATATTCACTTCCGTTGTAACCGTTTACACCGACCAGGCTGAAACCGTCGAGATTCAAACCTCCTGTTCCATAAAGTTCAATGTAGCATGCTGAATCACCGCCTTCAGTATCGTAGAGAACCTCATTGATGTACACTCCGATTTCACCGACGAAAAAAGTATGCGTATCGCTTATCGCATCAAGTCCGTCGTCATCAATGAAACGCAGATAATAAAAGATTGTATCACCCTGGCTCTGAGCCGGAATCTGAAATTTGAATGTGTCGCCGGTTACCGAGGTGTGGGACATCGCGATGGGACTGCTCAGACCGTTGACACCGTAAAAGAGGGTGTCGGCGGTGATGGTGCCGTCATCAGTTACATAGGCGTAAACGTCGATCAGTACGCCGGCGTCGGGGTTTGTCGGTGTATGCCAGGTTCGAATAATCACCGGCGGTTGTGTCGAAGGAGCTTCAAAGACTGCATCGTCAATATAGAAGATCGCATCACCGTCCCATTGTGTGGCGACGTCGTAGGCACGTATCACCACAAGCGCGGATTCGGCGTCGGACGGAGACGTCACGGTGAAGATCAACTGCTGCCACTCAGTGGAATCAACACTGTAATCCGTTCCCCAGCTGGATCCTGAAGGATACCAGTATATCCCCTGGCGCACCCTGCCGGCGGGATCGTTGTCATATATCCAGATACTGAAGTTATACTGGATATTCGGCTGGACTGCAAAATATCCCTGAGAGAAATCCGCCGAGGTCTGAGTCTGGGTGATCAAACTGTCTTTTACACTGAGATTTCCACTGTGGACGATTACATCTTCCTGGAAGATGTAGATACTGTCGTCTTTTTGCCAGTAGTCAGGCATACCCGATGTCCACGTCTCAAACCCCGGATTCTGCAGAAGATTCTGTGCAAAACTACAGGTAAAGATAAACACTAAAACCACCAAAGTCTTCACGTAACCTCCTTCTTTGTTGAATGACAAAACCTGATTCAGTCAACTAAAGATATTTTTTAAGCGTCTTGAAACGAACCGGCGACATTATTTTTTCCAAAGAAAGGACCTGGACAAGCCGGCCGTCGACCTGAACAAGTCCTTCGAAACAACCCATCGGCTTGACGAGCTCGGGAAACGGCAGAAGGGTCTCGCTCTTTATAATACCCAGCACCTTGGTGACCTTGAAACCGATATATGTCTCTCTTATCTCCGAGAGTATCACTTCAAATACATCCTCGGTGTCGAGTTTGAGAATCTTCGGTAGATCATATAAAGGAATCTTCCTGTCGCGCAACCGGAAAAATCCAACAAGATTTCTCGGAATCTTCTTTTCCTGCAGAACGCTTTTGGGTCTGACGATTTCTTTCACCTCTTTAATAGGAACGGCAAAGTTTATGTTGTTTATCAGGAATTCAAGATAGTAATTCATTTTTTGATCTTCTTCAGCAACTCATCGAGTTTCAAGGCGAAAGAAGCAAGAAGCTGGGCAGTGGATGTAAATTCCTGCATCGACGCGGTCTGCTCTTCGACCGCCGCCGAAACCCCTTCAGTAGCGGTGGCTGTACCGGCTGCAACCTGAGCTATCTGTTCAACCTGTTTCACCAATTCTTTCGTATTGCCCGCCTGATTAACCGCCGCCTCATTGATGCGGGTGATCATATCGGTGATTAAATCAACCGCCTTCACTATTCCGGTGAACTGTTCATCGGTCTTTATCGCCAGTTCCTTGGACTCCACCATCTTTTTTCGCTCTGATGTCAACAAGGTGCTCAATTCCTCTATGGTTCCGTTGATTTCGGAGATGAGATTTTCTACAATTGAAGACGAACGTTGCGTTTCGGTCGCCAGATTCCTTATTTCATCCGCGACGACAGCGAAACCTCTGCCCTGTTCACCTACGCGTGCCGCTTCTATCGCGGCGTTCAGGGCAAGCAGGTCTGTCTGCTCTGTAATGCTGCTGATTATATCCAGTATCTTTTTGATCTCTGTAGCCTGGTCGCGGAGTTCGGACATCTTATCTTCGATGAATTTCGTCTGTTTGACGATCTCTTTTGATATCTCCGCCTCCTTCTTGGAAAACTCCATACCCTGTTGGGCAGAACTGGTGGTTCTCCGCGAAGAGACCGACGCCATCTTGACCTGAGAAGAGATTGAAGCGGTCAGATTGTTCAACTCCTCGATGGAACGGGCGATTGAAGTAATGGCTGTGGACTGTTCCTGGGCTCCTTTGGATATCTGCTGGATCGTCGAGCTGACCTCCTGGAGCGAAGCGTTCATCTGTTCTGAGACCGAAGATAGATCTTCAGAAGAAGTTTTTATCTCACTTCCCATATCCTTTACAGACGCAAAGGACTCTTTTATACGTACGAAAAAATCACCGACGGTATCGCCGAGTTCTTTTATCAACGGCGTTTTGACGGACGGCAGCTTATCCATCTCTTCCCACTTATCGAGCCCCTCTTTTATTTCCTGTACCGCCTTTTTCAGAGGATATGACAGAACCAATCCCACAAGAAGCGAAACGGCAAGCATCACGAACACAAAGAGGACGACTTTACCAATCACCAAGGGTATAAACAAGAACACGGGATATACCGAGCAGAGAAAAAATGTAACGGCGATTTCAAAGAAAAAATCAAATCCTTCCTCTTTATACCCTTCCGGGACTATGATATAGATGAAGTGATACAATAAGACTGCACCGAGCCCCGCCGTGATTATCCCGAAAATGAATATCCACAAAAAATTTACAGAGCTCAAACCGCCGAAGAGTGCGGCTAAGACGGCGGAGACGCTGACCCCTGCAAAATACTGTACACAATATCTTTTGAGTTTTGAATCCCGTTCGATGAATCCGCTGTAGAGCAGCGTAGCAAAAGAAAAAAGGATGTAATAAACACTGATATCCAGCCAGTGCCCTATCCTTCTGGCGAGTAAATACATAAGTAGTATTTGTAATATCAAACCAAATATTGAAATCTGGATTCTATATCTTTTCATTATTTCTCCTCCAATCCGGAAAGGGAATCTATCATCTCTTTCGCTTTTAAAATACCTATAAAATTGTCTTCGAGCCAGAATATCCCTTCTAAAAATTTCGCTTCCTCTGCGGTGTAACAATCCGGCAAGGGATGGACTCTTCCCTTTTCAGCCGGCACTATCTCAATGTCTGAATCCGTAATAAAACCCGTGTTCGAAGTTCCTGTGCTGACGATCAAACAGGTCTTCATTTCGGTTTCAACCTCTTCTTCTTTCAACAACTTCTGTAAGTCGACAACCGGCACGGTTGCCCCCTTCAATTTTATAACCCCGACAAAAGGTTCTGGAAGATGTGACACCTCGATGATATTAAAGGTATAAAGAGTCTCAAGCACCAGAACAAGATCAAAACAGAACCGCTCTCTACCGACGGAGAATACCGCAAAACTTCTTTCATCAGAAGGCGGTTTTTTTATGAAAGGTACCGTCTTTTCAACAACTTGCTTGCGCAGCGTACTCTTTTTCCTCTTTTTTCTTACGGGTTTACGTGACGCTGACTTGGTTTTCATATCTAATTATCTCGAGATTTTAATGTTTGTCAATAGCGTATTGCACTAACTCCGCTCCTCCCCGTCATTCTTCCAGCACAGCTCCCTTCCCCCATCCTCCGTTTCTCCTCTTTCTCCCTTGTCATTCTGAGCGAAGCGAAGAATCTCCCTTTACTAACGCTCCCAACGTCCTGTTCCTTTCCAAATCCGAATTCCGAAATCCGAAATGCCTTTATTCTCCGTTTCTCCCTTTCCCCGTTTCTCCCGCTCTCCGTCTCTCCCATTCTCCCTTCCCCCTCCGCCCTACGCAGAGCGTTGACATTTATGCTTTTATGGATAAGATTATGTTAAAAGGAGTCAAATGAAAATGAAGATATTACCCATAGCAATGTGTGCCGTCTGCCTTCTGACGTACGGCATCGATATGGAAAAAATAATCGACAAAACAGTCGAGAAATATGAAAATCTCAACAGTTTCTATGCGGAATTTCAGCAGACACTCTGTGATGAATCAAGCGGAATGTGTATGAGTTATGAAGGAAAGATATATTACCTCAAACCCAATTTTTTCCGTCTGGAAATGGATGATCCGAAACAGATATATGTAGGCGACAGTGTCTCTCTCTGGATATACATACCGTCGAAGAAAAAGGCGATACGACAGAGTCTCGGCGAAGTTCCTTTCCACATAAATCCAGATATGTTTTTGAAAAACTACAAAGAAAGATTCAACGCGGAATTGACCGGTGAAGAAGGCGATTACGTGTATATCACCTTGACACCTAAGAAGCAGACTGAAATCTACAACAACATAGTTATAAAGATACATAAAGATAAATTTGAGATCGCCGGGATCAATGTAACGGATGCCGCTGGGCAGGAGAATAAATTCGATTTTGAAAAAATCGAGATGAACAAGAAGCTTTCAAAAGAACTGTTTCATTTCGCACCACCGGAAGGTACCAAGATAGATGAATACTGATTTCTTAATGGATGACAGATGCTTCGCATGCGGCGCTGCAAACAGCAACGGGCTTCAATTACAGATAGAAGAAACCGCAGACGGTGTAAGAGCGGTGATAAGACCGCCCAAATGGTCTCAGGGTTATAAAGAAATGGTCCACGGCGGAATCATATCGACGATCCTCGATGAAATGACGGTGTGGGCGGCGTTTAAAAAGGGCCATCGATGTGTCACTGCTGAATTGACTGTACGGATAAAAAAAGCGATGAAGGTAGCTGAAGAATATCTCGCAACCGGAAGAGTGTTGAGAATAAAACACAGATTAGTGGAAGCCGAATCAGAAATAACAGACAGAGATAATGAAACCGTCGCCTTTGCCCGCGCCAAATTGATAAAGATTCAATGATTACATCTTAATCAGTATGAGGGTGAACTTAATCTCCTTGGGGTGTCCCAAGGCACTCGTTGATTCAGAAAAGATACTCGGCGCCCTCGGAGCATCCGGTATCTGTATAACCACCTCCATAACCGACAGCGATATCATAATCCTAAATACCTGCGGTTTTATCGAACCGGCGCTGCGGGAAACCGAAGCAGAGATCGAAACGCTCTCAAAATATGTGAAGGAAACCGGCAAAAGGCTCTATGTATTCGGGTGTGCCGTGAACCGATTTAAACAAAGACTGAAAGATAAGTATCCTCAGGTAACGAAGTGGTTCACCCTTGAACAGACCAGAGAGCTTATTCGGACAATAAAGGCTGAAGCTGCTGATATCGAAAGCAGGCTGCTGTCCACAAAAGGATATGCCTATCTGAAGATCGCGGACGGCTGTTCAAATTACTGCAGCTACTGCACCATTCCTTTTATCAAAGGTGAATACAGAAGCGTCGAGATGAAGAGTCTGACGGCTGAGGCGGTTGAACTGACAAAACTCGGAGCCAAAGAGATAATACTCATCGCTCAGGACACCACTGCCTATGGTATTGATATCTATAAAAAACCCATGCTCGTACCGCTCATCAAAAACCTGACTGAAATCCGTGACATCGAATGGATAAGGATTATGTACGCTCACCCGAAGACCATTTCTGAAGAGATGATTTCCGAGATTATGGCCAATGACAAGGTTTGCAAATATATCGACCTGCCGATTCAGCACATCAATGACCGAATCCTCCGTCTTATGAACCGCGGTGTTGAACGACACCGCATCGAAGAGGTGATCCACCGTCTTATGAATATTAAAGGAATTTCTATAAGAACGACCGTAATCGTCGGTTTTCCGACTGAAACAAACGATGAATTTGAAGAACTCCTCGATTTTCTCAAGGCAGTGGAATTTGACTGGATCGGCGTATTTCCTTATTTCAAGGAGCCGGGCACAAAGGCTGCGGCTCTGCCCCAGGTGCCGGATGAATTGATTAACCAGCGGTTTGAAACACTAATCGCCCTTCAAAAAGAGAAGATGACAACGCGAAACCGAAAGATGCTCGGAACTGTTCAGAAAACCATAATCCACCGACGCAACGGAGATTTCATCGGACACTGCCGGTCGTCAGCGCCGGATATCGACAGCAACATCGTAATCAAATCATCAGAACTGGAACTGGGCGGCATTTATGACATAAAAATCACCGGCATGGATGAATATGACCTGCACGGCGTTGCGGTTAAACAAAGAGGTGTGGATTTAAAGGCAGATAGAAAATGAAACCGAAATTTTTCTATATATCAGTCATCCCCTTTTTACTCTTTACGGGAATACTCCACTCCCTTGAGTTTCCTCTTGAATTCCACGGCCGGGCATGGCTGGGGAAATATCTGAACAGCGATACGATCCGCTATAATATGGATGCCTCGATTCAACTCTATTGCACTGTAATTCAACACAAAAATCTATCAATGTACCTTCAGTATCGGGATGACCTTGATATGGCGAAACAGACAGGAGGCGTCTCCCTTGACCCGAGATATGCGCATTATTATATTATAAGCGGATTTGATTATTCACTGACAGACTACTTCTTCTCTTTCGACTTCACACACGATTGTATTCACGACATCGATTATGAAGTAGAAGGAACACCCGTGTTCAACTGTTTTCGACTCCAGTTTGCAAATATGGATTTTCATCAACGCAACCGCAGGTTCACCGCCCGAAGATTCCTCTGGGGTATCGGACTCGGATTCTACCCGCACTGGCAATATCACGGCTGGGACATCAATGCCGGAGCCGATTATAAATATGACGTGACGATTGAAACACTCTTTAAAATATTCAAAAAGACCGATTGGGGGATCAATATAGTCCCCAGATTTAAAATCATAAAGGGAGATTCGATATACTACCACGAACATCTCATCCAGTTTCATACATACTACACAAACGGCACAAGCCGCATCGGACTGGAATTATCTTATAATATATGGAATAACAACCCAATAAAGGCACCGGATAAGTTATGGCTGTTAGCTATATATGTAGGCTTTTAGCGGGTTTCCTTCTTTTTTACAATGCGGAAACCGGCTATGAACTGTTCAGCATAGGTTGCCAGCTGGAGCTGGACGGCAAGATTGAAGAGGCACTCGTTTATTATGAAAGAGCAAGACGTCTGTCACCCGACTCACCGGAGATCTATACGGTCATTGCGAATGCCTTATTCAAAATAAGAGAGTTCGACCAGGGGATAAAATATTGTAAGGAAGGACTTCGGATCGCACCGGATAACGACGACCTGTACTACACCCTTGCCATCGGCTACATCGGAAAAGGAGATTTGAAATCAGCCGTCGTCATCTATGAACGGCTGCTGGAGAAATCACCGCAAGACATTGAACTCTACAACAGTCTTTCAATATTATACGAAGCGACAGGAGAGTTCAAGAAGGCGAGCGGGATTCTCTTGAATATGCCGGACACCCTGAAAAATTCCGATATATTCGTCAGACTGGGCGCTCTTGCCGGCAAAGAAAACGACCATACAACCGCACTCACTTATTATCGCCGGGCGTTCACTATGGATACCACCAATGTTACGGCGCTCGTCGGGCTCGGAACCGGCTACGACTTATTGAATGTCAAAGATTCGGCTATCTATTACTATGAAAAGTCGCTGATCGAAGACTCATTGCTTCTCACCGTCGGTAAACGGCTTGTTGAACTCTATTCTGATACTGAACAATACCGCGATCTGATAAAGATCGCCGGAAAGATTCTCGAACGTGAATATAAGAACGGATATATACGAAGAAGTCTTGGATTTTCACTATATAAAATGGGGATGTTTAAAGAAGCACTCCAGGAATTTCTCCTTGCTTCCCGCCTTGATCCTGACGATACATATTCAAAGTTCTACATAGGAAGGATATACCTTGAAGACGGTGATTATGAAGCCGCGGTAAAAGAAATAGAGGATGCACTGAAAGTGAATCCGGATTTTATTGAATTGTGGATATATCTCGGCTTTATCGCGATCGACATAAAAGATTTCAAAACCGCGCGCCATGCCTTCACCGAAGCCGCTCATCGCGGTGGAGATTTAATCCAGGTCTACTATCTCCTCGGAGTTGTATCAGAGATGGAAAGGCGGTATACAGACGCCTATTACAACTACAAAAAGGCATTGAAGTACAACCCCGACGACCTCTCCAGCCTTGAGGCGCTGGCGAATCTGTGCGAGCGGCTCGGCAGAAAAGACGAAGCATTCAGAACATTCCACAAGATAATAGAAATCGATACGACCAACGCCGTCGCCCTCAATTATGTCGGTTATACCCTTGCCGAACAGAACGACAGTCTGGAATACGCCCTTGAATTGATCAACAGAGCCCTTGTCCTGGAAGGCGACAACGCCTATTATCTCGACTCCCGCGGCTGGGTTTTTTATCAAATGGGCAGATATGAAGCCGCACTGGAAGAGTTGAAAAAGGCAGCTCAACTTGCTGAGGATGCGATAATCTTTGAACACCTCGGCGACATCTATATGAAGCTGAATGACCCCACGAATGCGGCGGCGGCATATCAACGGGCATTGGAACAGGATCCTCAAAATCAAAAAATCCGGAAAAAGCTCGAGCAACTCAACAAATAGTCCTTTATGAAGACCGCCGGTATTATCGGAGGAATGGGACCTCAGGCGACGATCGACTTTCTGAACAAAGTCGTTTCTTTGACCAAGGCGGGAAAAGATCAGGAACACATCAAACTCATAATATATATGAATCCCACAATACCGGACCGCTCCAGGGCACTCCTCGAGAACGGAGAAAATCCTGAATCAGCGCTCATAACTTCAGCACGCTTACTTGAAAAAGCCGGTGCGGATTTCCTCGCCGTCCCCTGTGTCACGGCCCATTACTGGATAGCGAAAATCAGGAATTCAATCAAGATACCGGTACTGGACATTATTGAAATCACTTTAAAAAAGATAAAGGAGTCTTCAGCGGTTAAAAAAGTGGGTATCCTCGCGACCACGGGTACGCTCAGGACACACCTCTTCGAAAAGAGGTTTGAGCCCGAGGGCTATAGAATCATTGTTCCGGATGCAAAAACACAAGAGCAGACCGTGATGAGAATCATCTATGCGATAAAAAAAGGAGAACAGCCCGGGATTTTCAAAGCGAAATTATTGCAGGTCTGTGAAACGCTCATCTCCTGCGGTGTAGAGGTGATAATCGCCGCCTGTACTGAAATCCCCCTGATAATGGATTTGAATGATCTTCCAATTCCTTTTGTGGACGTAAATCACCTCCTGGCAAAAGCCGTCGTCGAGGCGGCGGAGCAATAATTTCTACGACGGGAACAGACCATCGGATTTACACACTTTACTATCAGGAAAGAGGGATTGTCTAATTAACGAGGGTAATTCTACGAAATGCTTGACAGAATTACAATTCTGGATAAAATAGGATAAATCAAGGAGGATTATTGCAAGAAAGATTTACGGAAAGACTGAGAAAAATCGTGCATCTCGCCCGTGACGAGGCGCATAAATTTAAACAGAATTTTATCGGCACCGAGCATCTGCTTCTGGCTTTAATCAAAGAAGGTGAAGGTGTCGGTGCAATGGTTTTGATAAATCTCGGGCTTGAATTGAATGAACTGCGTAAAAGCATTGAAAACTCGATCACTTTCGGCAGCGGCGGTAAGATAGACGTCCCCCTCAGTAATGAAGCAAGGCTCTGCCTGAACTATGCAATGGAAGAAGCAAAAAACTTCGGCCATTCATACGTCGGCACCGAGCATCTGCTCCTCGGCATCATAAAAACCCAGGGCAGCCTCGGCGCCCAGATCCTTGATTCGGTAGGAATGGACTATGAGACCGTCAAGAACGAAATTATTCAATTGCTGAGACCTGAGGGAGTCATGACCGGCAAGACCAAAGGAAAACACCGTGGTTCGGCTTTAGACCTCTTTTCGCGCGACCTTACCCAACTCGCCCGCGATGAAAAATTGGATCCGATTATCGGACGGGAAAAAGAGATCGAAAGGGTCATACAGGTCCTGTCACGCCGCAAAAAGAACAATCCCGTACTTGTCGGAGAGGCAGGCGTGGGTAAAACCGCCATTGTTGAAGGGCTCGCTCAGGATATCGTCGCCGAGAATGTTCCGGATTCATTGAAGAACAAGAGGGTCGTCGCGCTCGACATGGCGTCGATCGTCGCCGGTACCAAATACCGCGGTCAGTTCGAAGAACGTCTGAAAGCGGTCATCAACGAAGTGAAGAAGAATCAAAACATAATCATCTTCATCGACGAACTCCACACAATCGTCGGTGCCGGTGCAGCAGAAGGAGCGATCGACGCATCCAATATGCTGAAACCCGCTCTTGCAAGGGGTGAACTGCAGTGCGTCGGCGCCACCACCCTTGAGGACTATCGGAGATACATAGAAAAGAACGGCGCCCTTGAACGTAGATTTCAACCGATCATCGTCAACCCGCCTACGGTCAAAGAAACAATAAATATTCTTCAGGGGTTGAAAAAGAAGTATGAAGACCACCACAATGTTACTTATACTGATGAATCACTTGAAGCGGCGGCTCGGTTATCTGATCGATACATAACCGACCGATTCATGCCCGACAAAGCGATCGACGTGATCGACGAGGCAGGCGCGAAAGTGAAACTTTCCAAGATCGTCACGAACGATGAAGAACGTGAACTGGAAGAACAGCTCAATGCAATCAGAGAGCAGAAAGAGAAGATGGTAGCGGAACAGAGATTTGAAGAAGCGGCGCGTTTAAGAGATGAACAGAAAAAGCTCACCCAGAAGTTGAAAGAGCTCAAAAAAGGAACGACCAAACTCCGACCCACGGTTCTTGAAGAGGATATCGCTTTCGTCGTATCAAGATGGACGGGTATCCCGGTGTCGAAGATCGAAGAGAAAGAGTCGAAAAGGCTGCTCAGGATGGAAGATGAACTGCGCAAAAAAATCGTTGGGCAGGATGAAGCCATCAGCGCCATCGCCAAAGCAGTAAGAAGAAGTCGGGCAGGAGTTAAAGACCCGCGGCGTCCGATCGGTTCTTTCATCTTTCTCGGTCCGACCGGCGTGGGCAAAACAGAACTTGCAAGGCGCCTCGCTGAATTTTTATTCGGAGACACAAATTCATTGATAAATCTTGATATGTCCGAATATATGGAAAAGTTCAATGTCTCCAGGCTTATCGGCGCTCCGCCCGGATACGTGGGATATGAGGAAGGCGGTCAATTAACGGAAAAAGTAAAAAGAAAACCTTACTCGGTCGTGCTCTTTGATGAAATCGAAAAAGCCCATCCTGATGTCTTTAATATTCTCCTGCAGATCCTCGAGGATGGCCAGCTGACAGATTCTTACGGCAGAAAGGTCGATTTTAAAAACACCGTGATTATAATGACCTCCAATGTCGGGACCGCGGACATCAAACGGAGCGACGGTCTCGGTTTCACGAAAGCATCGGCTGACCTCTCATACGAAAAGATGAAGACTAAATTGTTGGAGCAGGTGAAAAAACTCTTTTCACCGGAATTTTTGAACAGAATCGACGAGATCATCGTCTTCAGACAGCTCACCAAAGAAGATATGAAGAAAATCGTCGATATACTCATCAATGAAGTGGAAGAGAGACTGCAGGAAAGAAATATGGTCCTGGAACTCGATGAAACAAGTAAAGAATTATTGGTGGAAGAAGGATTTGACCCGGAATTCGGCGCCCGTCCCATCAAAAGAACGATCCGTCGATTAATCGAGGATCCGCTCTCTGAAGAAATCCTGAAGGGTAAAATAAAGGACGGAAAACGTATATGCTTGATTAGGTCCGGCGATAAAATAGCATTCAAGCAAAAGTGATTCTCCTCTTTTTTCTATTCCATTATACGATAGCCGACGTCAATGTCGATGCCAGGTGGACCGACCCACAGCTTATCCTGGAAGCGGCGGGTCTGAAGGTCGGAGGTGATTTCAACGACGAGGACGTCCAGGAAATCATTCATAACCTCGCACGATTGAAATTGTTCAATTTCGTTTCGGTCGACACTTCGATCGTCGGCGACGGAATTTTTATAAAGATCACGGTGGAAGAAGCGCCCTTTTTGAAAAGCCGACCGAAATTCATCGGCAACAAGAAAATAAAAGATAAAAAATTACGGGAAAGACTCGACCTGAAACCCGGGCAGGTCATTACCGATAAAACGATCTTCGACTGCAAGAGAAAAATCATCGCGCTCTATAAAGAAAACTCTTTTTATAACACCGAAGTAAGAGACAGTATGACGGTAGATTCCCTTAACAAAGCAGAACTTTTCTTCTTAATCAAAGAAGGCGGTGAACCGAGGATCGGTTCGATTGTAATCAACGGCAACAGCGCCTTTTCCGACAACAAAATAAGAAAATTGATGCAGAACAAACCCAAGGCGTTTCTCAGGGCGGGCAAACTCGATGAGGAAAAACTCGCTGAAGACATCGTGAAGATCAGGGAATTCTATAAAGAGCACGGGTACCTGGACGTAGAGGTTGAGGAACCGATAATCGAGGTCAAGGACAACAAATTCATCATTACAATAAACATCCAGGAGAACAAAAAATATTATATCGGAGACATCGGTTTTGAAGGTAATTCCGTATTCGGCACCCAGCAGCTCGAAAGACTGCTTAAATATAAAAGCGGTGAAGTCTACAACATAAAAAAAGTCAATGAGACACTGCAGAAATTCATCGAGGCGTATGCAGACGAAGGATATATCTACCTCAAGATCCTCCCCGTTGAAAACGTCCGTGATACGATAATCGACATCAAATACGTCTTTGAAGAATCGCAGCCCGCAACGATCAATCGGGTGATCATCACGGGCAACTATAATACGAGGGAAAACGTAATACGGCGCGAACTGGTGACGATCCCCGGCGACAGACTCCGTCGTTCCAATATAATTCGAAGCGCAAGAGAAATCTTCAACCTCGGCTTTTTCGAGAACGTCGAACCCAGTACAGGAACACCGGACGACAGCGGCAATATCGATTTAATCTATCACGTAACCGAAAAAGAAGGCGTTGCGACGGTCGGAGCGGGAGTTTCGTATTCAGCCCAGGATAAACTCACCGGTTACTTCGAGCTGAGCCATCCCAATCTCTTCGGCAGAGGACAACGACTCTACACGAAATTCGAGATAGGCGGCAGATTGACGAATTATCAGATCGGCTTCACTGAACCCTGGCTCTTCGACACCCGGACGAGCGCGGGAGCCGACCTTTACTATACGAACCGATTCTGGGATTATTACACAAAGAGGGATATCGGTATTGCGGGACGCCTTTCTTTTCCTTTCTATCTTGATTACACAAGATTCAATTATACCCTGCGTACGGAACGGACTCAGATACTTGACATTTCAGAATCGTATCAACCGCCCAGCAGCGGTTACAGTCTGTATGACGACACCATTCCGAAATGGACCGTGGCGAATTCATTCGCCCTTGTCAGGGATTCCCGGGACTTCATCTTTAATCCCTCAAGCGGTTCCTATTTGGTCTTAAAAACGGAAATCGCAAAGAAATTTCTGTTCGCCAATATAGATTACAACCGAATAACTTTTGAGGCGAGAGCCTATTTCCCCATCTTCTGGAAATTCGTTCTTATGGGAAGGTTGAAAGCGGGTGTCGTGACGAGTATCGATGAGGTACCTCTGTACAAAAGATTCTATGCCGGTGGTGTGGGTGAAGACGGTGTAAGGGGATATTCAGACCGTTCCCTCTCCCCCACGGTCGACGGAAGGACGGTCGGTGGTGACGCCATCTTCATCAATAATATAGAGCTCAAGATGAAACTCTCTCCAAGTGTCGCCTTTCTCTTGTTCTACGATGCCGGCAATGTCTTTGAATCATACAAAGATATGAACCTCCACAAATTATACCGCGGTATAGGCGCCGGTATCCGTGTGGAAATACCTATGATGGGGGTTCTCGGATTCGATCTCGGTTATGGTCTGGATCGGGAAAGGCCCGGTTTTGAACCCCACTTCCAGATAAATCCTTTCGGGATGTTCTGAAAAATGCAAGGAGGTGTTGTGCGAAAATATTTTTTGATTTTATTCATCCCTCTCCTGTTTTTCGGTAAAGAGGCTAAGATAGGCTTTGTCGACTCGGAACGTATCTTCAAGGAATATCAAGCGACGATCGCTGCAAAGACGGAGTTGAACGACTTCATCAAAACGTATCGGGACTCGGCGGCGGTTCTGAAACAGAATATTGAACAGCTGAAGTCAGAACTGGAAACCCAGAAGCTGGTACTCTCAGAAGAGGCGCGGTTGAGAAAACTCGATGACATAGAATCGCTCACCAGGTCCTACAACCGTTTTCTCGAAGAGGTCTTCGGTAAGGGCGGTAAGATCGAACAAAAAAACGACGAATTGATGGCGCCTCTTGTAAGAAAAATAAACGACGCCGTGGCGAAGATTTCTGAACAGGAAGGATTCGTTATGGTTCTTGATCTCTCACAGGATGTATTCTATGCAAAGAGTGAACTCGATCTCACCGATCTTGTGATCAACGAATTGAACCTCGAATACGGACCACAGAATCTGCCAGAGGGTGAACTGAAAAAAGTCATTGCAATCTTTCCTTTCCGGGAAGAGAACACCGAGGCGGCGGACGCTGATCTGGGTGAAAAATGTCAGAATGAATTGTATAAAATCATCAGCGCCTTCACTCAGACATACCGCATCATCAGTAAAACCGAAGTCCGCACCGAGATCATCAAAAGGGGTTACGGTACGAACATCGACGACAATCAGGCATACAGTATAGCACGCAGCCTGTTATGTGACTATATCGTCGTCGGGAAAGTCACGAAATTCGCAACAAAGATCGATTATACGATTTCGCTGAAGGATGTAAACAAGAACACTGAAATAGGTAAGAAAAACACAACGATCACCGAAGAGATAAAGCTGTCCGAAGAGCTCAATAATGACCTGAGGGCGTTGCTGGAAAAGATCCAGCAATAACTTAAGGTCCGCGCAGCTTTTTTACTTTTTTAATCATCTCCCTGATTTCACGATTGAATTCGTCTTCGAATATCAAATATTTCGCCCTCTGAACAGGAGTGAGGATTTCCCACATCTCTTTCATCTTTGCAAATTGTTTTTTGAATTTTTCCTTCTGAAGTTCTTCAAATCTATTCACCACCTCGGAAATCTTCTGGTCATCCGCATTGCTCATAATCAATGCCTTCAGTTCGAAAATTATATCCATCCTCTGTTTGTTGAACTCCCTCTCTATCTTCTGAAACTCATTCAACTTCGGAAAGAACTTCATCGCCTGTTCAGTCGATAAATCGAGCTCCTGGGTCAGACGATAAATCCTCACCTTCTCAATGACCGCCCTCGGGTCTTTTTCGTCGAAATGTTGTGAAAAAGAGAGCACTCCCAAACATAACAAAATAATCGCTCTGCCCATCATTCCTCCTCTTAAGTACCGATCATATATTTTTCATATAAGTTCTTGATGAATTCGGCTCTTTCGACTTCAGTAAGTTCTTCAACCGCCTCATCCAGTTCAGGAGAC
>DRIG01000036.1 GCA_011052815.1 candidate division WOR-3 bacterium
TATTGGGGCTCCATGCCATCCCCGCATCTGTACTCTTTGAAAAGTAAATCTGGGCGCTAACCGACCGGTTGTCACCCCATGCTAAGTATACTGTATCACTCCGGCAAGCAATTGAACGTTGAGTGGTACGGTGGTTATATATCCCGGCTGTATCATCATTAACCCGGATACTCGGACCAAAGACATAGTTGTTCTGGGCGGTTAGAATTAAAGAAAAAAGCAATGTGAAGATTTTTATCATTATTTTACCTCTCCTTATACCATAACTCAGCTGTTTTATCGAGCAACAAGTTTACAGACAAAAAGCACCGCCGCCTGCAGATGTTCGTCTCAAACAATCACACCTTCTTATTTCATTATAGTAAACTGTATCAAAATGTCAAGGAGTTGGTTTTTTGTTTGATATTATTGATTCTTCCGTGTCCGTAATGGAAATGTGCTACCGCCAATGCCCCGGATTGGTCACCTGGAAAGAGATAGACACCTATTTTTCATTCAATTATTTCACAGTCATTTGAAAGACGCTTCATCTTGCTTCCCCAACCGGTGTTTCCCAGATAGGTCGGATCCAGGATATAAAATTTATCATTTACAGAGTACCCATCGTTTTCCTCTAATATCTTTACTGCTTCTTCAGTCTTGGGTCGAAGCCCCAGCGCAAGGTGATTGGGCCAGCTCAGAAATATAATGTCTTCATCAGAATAATCCAGAACCGCACGCAGCAAACAATACAGAAAGATGCTGCGTCCGTCGCAGTCGTTGTATCCTTCAGTCAGTTGTTTACTGACGCTCTGAATCTGCTGTTTGCTGTCGTAAATGAAGATGCTCTCCGACTGACAAAACTTGAGTAGAAAATTCACCCGGTCGTATTCCTGGAAATTGTTTAACATAATCTTCAACCTGTCGACCAAACCGATCCGTTTCAACTCTATAATCCCGGGGTTCGTCATTCCGTAAAGACTCGGCGGCAGATTCTGTGTCCATTCAATTTGTGCTTTGGGGATAGATACTGTAGTATTATATTCCATATTTTTATAATACCACTTGAGGACTTTTTCGAAAACGGGGTCGCCAAATACAGGCATCTTCCTGATGATGGGAATAGGGTTTAAATTTTCTTTTTTCGCCTTGATACTTCTGTATTTCGAGGCGGGATTATCGATCTTCAACTCTCCAACAGGGGTAACAGTGTCAAACTCCTTCAAATAATAGTTTTTATTATTCTTTTCCACCCAGTTCGCTTTTCTTATTTTCCACGTTTCATCCAGAGCCAGGCCGAGATAACATTCGTCTTCGTTGTAAAAACAGAGAATGTCCCAGCCGAATTTTTGCATTATTGCACAGACGGCGAGGATACTGCTTCGTAGATTTGTTTTTCCGGTTGATGATATCTTTGCGATGGAGTGATAACCTGTGGTTTCTTCAGAACTCATCTGATTGAACCATTCAATCAAATACAGCATCATTGCAAAAGGTTCATCTTTTATTCCGTTTGCCTGAAAGATAGAATCCCAGACAGCGATTAAGGAATCAGAGAGCTGGTTGTATGATTGATTAAAACAGTTGTTTTCTTTTATGTCCAAACGAGATGCGACATTGAACAACTTCTGTTGGGCGAAGATATTTTTGCAGAGAATCCCCGCGGTAAAGAGGAATATTATTATGGAAACGAATAAGAGTGATTTTTTCATCTCAATCGATGCTTTTCTGTCGGCGGCTACAGAATCGTGGAATCCGAATAATGCGAAGTTACGGTGTTTCCTCTTTTTTGCCGATCGTGCTGATTTTCTTTTCTAATTCATCGATTTTTTCTCTGAGTTTTTCTTTTTCGGCTTTTGAGATTTTGACCCGGACACGCACCAGGAGATAGACGACGATACAGATCAACAATATCTGGGGTATAACCACCCACATCGATTTAAGGATGATTCCGATAATCAATGTTAAAAACGCCAGGATTAATACACCTACCAAACCTTCAACCATAACGACCTCCCTCTATTTTCCCCTCACGATTTCTTTAACCCGCATCAGGCGGGTAAGGTCACCCCTTTCCATTTCAGACAGTTTCAAGTTTATAAACTTAATGGTTTCGTCGATCGACGGTATGAGGATGTATTCGAGGGCGTTCACCCTTCTGCGGGTTTTTTCAATTTCATCGGCGAGAAGTTCCAGTGCTTTTTCAAGTTCGGCGAGCTCAAGTAATCTTGATATAAGACGGTCGACCTTCAGAAGAGCAAGGTCGAGGTCGCCGGATGTCGTCATAAAACCATATCCAATCAACCCGCCGGATATCTTTTTGCTGAATTTAGGTATCTTCAGATTTAAAATGCGTTCTGTGGTATATTCGATATCAATCAATTTGGTCGTGGAAAGAAGCGCTTCGTCGGTCGCCTTCGGCGCCTGTTTACTCGATGCGAAATAGAAATAGCCGAAAGCCCGTCTTAGTTCTTCCTCGATCTTCAATCGCGACTCCCGGATTTTGTTGACCATCTCGAGAATTCTGCGCATCAGTTCGTCTTGTTTGTCTTTAAGCAGTTTGTGGCCGCGGCGTGCAATGACACCACGCCTCTTCAGACGTAGAAGCTGCATCCTGGTCGGTGGAATATCAAGTTTCATTTTAATCTAAACCTTCTGCTTTATCATAATATCTTTCAAGATATTCATCACGGACACGCTTCATTTCCGCACGCGGTACAGTACGCAGGAGCTTCCATCCGAGATTGAGGGTCTCTTCAATGGTTCTGTTTTCGTATTCACCCTGTGAAATATATTCTTCTTCAAACTGTTGCGCGAATTTCAGATAAATCTTATCCAGGTCTGAAAGGGCGGCTTCACCGAGAATAACCGCCAGCTCAGCGGCTTCTTTACCACGTGCATAGCAGGCGATTAATTGATTGAACAGGTCGGCATGGTCTTCCCGCGTTTTTCCTTTGCCGATTCCTTTATCCTTCAGTCGCGACAGGGACTGCTGGACGTCCACGGGCGGTGAGACCTTTTTTCGATAGAGAGAACGTGAGAGAATGATCTGCCCTTCAGTGATATAGCCGGTCAGGTCAGGAATCGGATGGGTTTTGTCGTCCTCGGGCATTGAGAGAATCGGAATGAGTGTGATGGAACCTTTCTTGTCTTTTATTCTGCCTGAGCGCTCGTAGATCGTTGCGAGGTCGGTATAGAGATAACCCGGGTAACCGCGTCTTCCCGGAATTTCCTTGCGGGCTGCAGAAATTTCACGCAGGGCTTCGGCGTAATTGGTCATATCAGAAAGGATGACGAGAATGTGAAGTCCCTTTTCAAAGGCGAGATACTCTGCAACGGTAAAGGCAACACGTGGGGTGGATACCCGTTCGATCGCCGGATCATCCGCCAGATTCAAAAACAAGACCACCCTTTCAAGCGCCCCTGATTTTGAGAAGTCCTGAATAAAGAAATTGGCTTCTTCAAAGGTAATACCCATCGCTCCGAAGACAACGGCGAACTCTTCTTCAGAGCCGAGAACCTTTGATTGACGGACGATCTGAGCGGCGACACGGTTGTGAGGCAGCCCTGAACCGGAAAATATAGGCAGCTTCTGTCCACGCACCAGAGTGTTTATACCGTCTATCGAGGATATCCCGGTCTGGATGAATTCGTTGGGATAATCACGCGCCGTCGGGTTTATCGGCGCACCGTTTATGTCAAGCATCGCTTCAGGGATGATTTCAGGCCCGCCGTCTTTCGGTCTGCCGAGTCCGTCAAAGATTCTGCCGAGCATATCCTGTGATACTCCGATGTGGAGTGTCCTGCCGAGAAAGCGCACGCGGCAGTGCTGGACGTCAATGCCGGTGGAACCTTCGAATATTTGAACCAGGGCTTTATCACCGTCTACTTCCAGCACCCTTCCTCTTTTCTTTTCTCCGGTATGGGTGTAGATTTCAACCAGCTCTTCGTACTTTGCACCCTCTACCCCTTCAACCAATAAAAGAGGACCTGCGACGTCAAGGATACTGCTATATTCTTTTATCATTTCTTGGCTCCTCGATTTTTTACTTTTTCTGGTTCTTTATTCTCTTCACTGAACTTCTCCCCTTTTATGAGCCGCGAAAAGGCTTCGGTGACTTCATTCTGTAATTCGTCGATTTTTCCGAGCTCGGATTCAGGTAAATATCTCATACGTGCAATCTTGTTGCGTACTTCCATTTTTATAATATCGTTGAATGACACTCCTCTTTTTAATGCTTCACGTGCTTTATTGTAGTTCAGCAGACAGGTGGAAAGCATTTTATACTGTTTTTTAAGTGAGGCGTAGGTGTCGATTTCATGGAAAGCGTTCTGGTGCAGAAAGTCCTCGCGGATTGAACGTGCTCCTTCCAGGATCAATCTGTCTTCCGGAGACAGGGCGTCGACGCCGATGAGTCGCACGATTTCCTGCAATTCAGCTTCCTGTTCCAGAAGACGCATCGCTTCTTTTGACAGATCAATGAAATCTTTCGCCACTTCTTTATTCACGCTTTCGGCTATTTCATCGATGTACAGGGAATACGAGTTTAACCATGATATCGCCGGGAAGTGACGCTGATAAGCCAGTCGATCTTCAAGACTCCAGAAGACTTTTACGACACGCAGGGTCGCCTGGACGACCGGGTCAGAGAGATCGCCGCCCGGTGGAGAGACCGCTCCGATCACACTGAGAGCACCTTCTCTTTCGGGCTTGCCGATCGCTTTCACCCGTCCGGCGCGCTCATAGAACGAACTGACTTTTGCACTGAGATAAGCAGGGTAGCCTTCTTCTCCCGGCATCTCCTCCAATCTGCCGGAGATTTCTCTCATCGCTTCTGCCCAGCGTGAGGTCGAGTCCGCCATCACTGCGACCGAGTATCCCATATCCCTGAAGTATTCAGCGATCGTAATACCGGTGTAAACAGAAGCTTCACGCGCCGCGACCGGCATGTTGGAGGTGTTCGCGATTAAAACAGTGCGTTTCATCAATGATTCACCGGAGCGCGGGTCTTTCAATTCAGGAAACTCCATTAAGACGTCGGTCATTTCATTGCCGCGTTCGCCGCATCCGATATAGACGATGATTTCCGCCTCAGCCCATTTCGCCAGCTGATGTTGAATAACTGTTTTCCCCGTACCGAAAGGACCCGGACAGCAGGCAGTACCTCCTTTTGCAATGGGAAAGAACATGTCGATGACACGCTGGCCAGTGGACATTATAATGGACGGTGCAAGCCTTTCCCTGTACGGTCTCGGTTTTCGAACCGGCCATATCTGGAACATGGTCAAAGGAACGATTTCTTTATCGGTTTTGACCTCACAGATGGTGTCAGTCACCAGAAATTCACCTTCTTTGATGTTGTGGATTGTGCCTTCAACATTATGGGGCACCATAATTTTATGGTTCACAAGAACGGTTTCCTGCACTTCACCGATGATGTCACCCGGGATTACTTTATCTCCTTTTCGCAGAGAGGGTTTAAAATGCCATTTCTTGTCTCTTTCCAGTGCGGGGATTTCAACGCCGCGGCTGATATTGTCACCGGTCTGCTCACGAATTATGTCCAGAGGTCTCTGTATACCGTCATAAATCGATTCAATGAGTCCGGGACCGAGTTCGACAAAGAGGGGCTGGTCAGTGATGTAAACGGGTTCTCCAGGACCTATTCCCGAGGTCTCTTCATAGACCTGGATCGACGCCATGTCACCGGATAAACCGATGATCTCACCTACGAGCCGTTCTTCACTGACCCGCACCACATCGTACATCTTACTGCCTTTCATCCCTTTTGCCACGACAAGCGGCCCTGAAACTTTTGTAATTTCACCTTTCCTCATTTTTCCTCCAAAAAGACATCCGCACCAACAGCTTTTTTAATCACTCCCCGTATCCTTTCAATTGCAAGTTTTGTTTTGCCCCTCCCGGTTGGAATGGGGATTAAACACGGAATGGTTTGATTGCGATAGCGCATCAGCACACTATTCAACTCCTCGATAAATTCTTCAGTAAAAAAGATGATTTTGAATCCCTGGTTGATAAGTTCCTCAACGACTTCAACGGATTTACCTTTTTCTACATAGACGACTTTTGCACCGGTTGCGAGAAACGGCATAATCGTTTCTTTTTTTCCGATAATAGCCAAAGTGCTACCAGACATCAGGAATACTCTCCTTTAATTGGTCAAGGGGTACTTCATTCAATTTTCCCCAATAGACCTGACGCAATTTTTTGATTTCAGAATTCTTGAAGTGATAATAACCGAACAGGGGTTCCACGCCAAAGGTCATTCTCCTCGCCTGGGTCAGAAAGTTCAAACGCATTTCTTCACACATTCTTTCCAATCTGAGAAAGGAATGATTTTCTTCAAGATACAGAGAGCCTTTTTCGATGATCGATGCATAGGGTGTGGTGAAGAAGATTTTTCCCAGATGATCGATCTCCAGGTTCATATTGTCGATGAATATTTTTTTGTCGAAAGAACCATAGGGGATGAATACCTGATTGAATATCTCCCGGGCGTTTTCAAACTGGCGGGCTCTGAGAAAACTTCTGATGTTTTCAAGGTCAAAATATAATTCAAAATAGTTTTTGAAAAAGGGACTGAACTCCGCTGCTTCATATATATATTTACAGACGATTTTGTCGAGATTGGTGGAAAGTTTAAAAGGGTCTTTTTCGATTGTGAATCTTTCGATTTCTTCAACAACTTCAGGAAGGGTTTCGACTTCTGTTCCGACGTCGGGATAGAGGAGTTCTTCACCGCCCTGTTTCAATTTCACCTTCAAATTGTGAATTTGTTCGGGCAGCTCGACGAACTTTCTTACCTCAGGGGTCTGACAGTATTTTTCAAAAAATTTCCTCAGTCCGTTCTCTTCTACTTCCAGCCCGTCTGGAGTATCTTCATAGCCGGCATAAGGAGAATCCGAGATTATTGTATTGAAATTAGTCAGTGGAGCGGCAAGCAATCGGTCGAAATGGGCTTTGGTGAGCAACCGTGCCTCTTTCGCACGGATGATGCCGTTGACGAACGCATATCTTTTATCTTCAGTTCCCTTGATCATCTCGATTGTGTTATTTTTATTATTTCTCCCGCCTCATCAAGAGTTATAGTCAGAATCCGTTCGATCTCGGTTTCATCGGCGGTTCTGATTCTTTTCTTGAATTTCATACTGAAGACCTTTTTAACCTGCTTCGGTGCACCCATTGACAGTTTTTTATATAGAATATCCTGCGGTTTTATTCTCTTCTCGGTTATTTTTGGCTTGATTCCTTTGAACTCAGGAAATCTTTTCAGAACCCTTTTTTTCACCCTGTCTATTGTTTTCTTGGTAATCATACTTTTGATTTTCTCCTTTTCGTCTTTATGTGCAGCCGCAGAGTCGGATCTCCGTAGAGGACGAACTGCAGCAGCGTCTTCTGGTCGTCGTCGTCCAGGAAACCGTGTCGACGCAATGCCTTACGGGCGAAATCGAGCTTTGCATTCTTGAAACTTTCTCCAATGGTCAATCCCTGTTTCACGTACTGAAAAAAATATTTCACCAATAGATCGGCTTCACTGGAAGGTGGCTCTGCAGGTCCGTAGGCGATCGTGGTGGAGCCGCAGAAGCCGTAAATTTTTCTTTCATTCAAAAACTTCAATGCCGGTGCGTCTTTGTGCGATTTTTTGATTATATATGCGCCGTAACAGCATTCAGCAGCGACGACACCAGAACAATCCTCTATATTGCGGGGGGAAAGGGCGATCGGATATCTGAGATTACCCTGGCCATACCAATTCGAAGAATCTTTGCTGCCGTGCAGGTTGAAATAGAGAAAAGCCCTGTTCCGCAGCCAGATTTTTTTGAAAGAGTCGCTTTTGACGGGCGGTGAGGTCTTTAGATCTTTTATCTTACCGATGTGACGATAAACCTCTTCAGAAGCCTTTTTCCATACCCGGGTACTGATACCGAAAGATTTTTTCTCCACCATACGATGCAATTGTTTTCTCAGCTGTCTTATTATGAAATCTTCACTGCTGTTGTCCGGAATACGGGCACAGACCCTTTCGGGAATCAAAAAATCGTCGTCCCGTGAGGCATAAGGGTTATCTGATAGGACCTTTTCATCTCCGTCGTCACAGGGATTATCAAGTCGGAAAAAAGGGATGACTTCATCGCCGCCGATCAGGAGCAAAAAGTCGATCTCACCCCATTTTTTCTCGACCTTGAGGATGAATTTTCTTATTAAAGAAGCGTTTTTCCGTGTTTTTTTGACTCTGAAGGGATTTGGCCGGTCATAATAGAGGAACTTTATCTTATATTCTTTCCTCGCTTTGATAAAGCCGTCTATTGACTTCTCGAACCGCGAACACGTACCGATCTGTTTTTTTAAAGGTCCTTTGCCACTCAGAATCAGCATTCGCATTGCAGATTATATCCATAAAATAGAGTATGTCAAGAAACGGTAAACCGCTTTTTTTTATGAAATTACGTTGTTTATCAAGCCATCCGCTCAAAGATCTTTCTGAAATGGAAACCGTAGATTGCAAAGGTTACAGCAAGGGGGGTGAGCCGGGGGCGGTTGCAGACGCTCCATAAAAAGAGCCGCCAGTAATGGAATCGTTCTTTTTCTTTTACCCCTAACCAGAGGACGGAAAGGACAAAAGCCCGCAGTTCATTTAAATTCAGCCGGAATCCTTTCTTACGGCCTGGTTTGTATTCTTTCAAGAACCTCTTGGCACGGGCGTAAAAGTAATCAGGTGAGTATATCGTCTGTAGAATTTTTTTGTATCCCTGAATCAATATGTTGCGGTGCATTCTGGGAATAAAGTTGAGGGAACAGTCGGTGTTATCGCCGGACATTTCGTTTAATAATCGGTTCTCCTTTTTCAAACGCTGATACAGTTTTGTACCGCGTACGGCGTTGAGTAAACCGACCATTGCGG
This sequence comes from candidate division WOR-3 bacterium, assembly GCA_011052815.1. Lineage (NCBI taxonomy): Bacteria > Pseudomonadati > Caldifarciminota > Caldifarciminota bacterium. The sequence goes on from DRIG01000036.1 coordinate 8,904, forward strand.
TCACTATTCCGCTGCGCTGGATGAAGTTGATCTGTCTTTCGAATATTGTCTGGGGATCACTGTCGAATCCGACGATAAAACCTCCCTGCACCTGAAGCCCGGCTTGTTGAATCTTTTTGACGCAGGCGACCATATCGCGGTTTCTGTTCTGGACTTTACTGCATTCTGAAAGGCTTTCTTCTTCCGGAGTTTCAATACCCAGGAAGACCGTATCAAAGCCCGCCCTGACCATCAGATTGATGAGTTCTTCATCATCTGCGAGATCGACCGAGGCCTGGGTGATGAACGTGAAGGGATATTTCTTCGCCTTCATCCACCCGGCGATCGCCGGCAACACATCTTTCTTCAAAAGGGCTTTATTCCCGATGAAGTTGTCATCGACAAAAAAGACCGCTCCGCGCCAGCCGCAGTCATAGAGACCGTCAAGTTCACGGATGATCTGGTTTGCGCTTTTTGTGCGCGGTTTATGTCCGCACAGCAATGGAATATCACAGAAGTCGCAATCAAACGGGCAACCCCGTGAATACTGGATGTTCATCGAGGCGTATTTTTTCATCTTGATCAGCCGCCAGGAAGGAAGCGGTGTTTTTTTGATGTCTGACCAGGTGCGTGAGGTATACCTGTGTCGGGGGATTCCTTTACGCAGGTCTTTTAAAAATCTCGGCAGTGTTATTTCCGCTTCATTCAGTACCAGATGATCGACGTGTTTGTAATCATCGGGGCGGCTCGTAAAGAGTGGACCGCCGGCGACAACCTTTGTTTTCTTTGTTCTACAACGTGAGATCACTTCGTCCGCTGATTTTTTCTGGATTGAGATGGCGCTGATAAAAACATAGTCAGCCCACTGGATGTCGCGGTCCTTCAATTTACTGACATTCATATCGATAAGCCGTTTTTCCCAGTTTTTCGGAAGCAGTGATGCGACGGTCAGCAAGCCGAGCGGTGGATTTGTCGCCTTTTTAAAGATAAATCTCAAAGCGTGTTTAAAAGACCAGAATGTATCTGGATTTTTCGGGTAGACCAAAAGTATCTTCATTTTCTATCTCCTTTGTACAGTTTATAAAGGTGACGTTGAAAATATCATCACACTGGATATACCTTCAAAATACAATGTGGATCTTTTTTATCGACACATAATATTTTATCACCTAATATTATACATATTATACAGACGAAAACCGGATTGTCAAGTCATTTGTTGACATCCGCGTTTTTTTCTCTATAATTGATTTCAGCGGGGTGTGGCGCAGCGGCTGAGCGCGCATGGTTTGGGACCATGAGGTCGTGGGTTCAAATCCCACCACCCCGATTTTTTTTGTCATAATTGTTGACAAATGTGTTATTTTGGTGTATTATATATAAACTAATTATAGGGCAAAACAGATCAGGATCGGGGAGATGTAAAGTTCGATATCTTGTTGGAGTAAAGACCGCAAGTCGAAAGGAGGTACTATGACGTGGAAAGAAGAACTGAGACATAACATCAGCACGATCAAACAGCTGAAAAGATATATTAGTTTAACCCCCAAACAAGAAAGGCAGTTTAAAAAAATTATTGAAAAACACCCGATGAGTATTACGCGTTATTATATGTCATTGATTGATAAAAACGATCCCAATGATCCCATAAGAAAAATGGTTTTTCCTTCAGTCAAAGAACTGGACCTGTCGGGTTCTTATGACCCGAGCGGAGAGATCGAGGTCACCAGGATACAGGGTTTGCAGCATAAGTATGAACCGACCGCGCTTATTCTGTCCACCAACAGATGCACGGCATATTGTCGTTATTGTTTCAGGAAGAGGCTGGTCGGTATTCCCAATGAGGAGATCATCAAAAAATTCAATCAGGCGGTCAACTACATCAAAAAGCATAAAGAGATAACAAACGTGCTTATCAGTGGAGGCGACCCTTTTACATTGCCTTCAAAGGTTATTAAAAACTTTTTAAAAAAACTGTCGGGTATTTCACACCTTTACTTTATCCGATTCGGTACCAAGATACCCGTGATTTTCCCGGATCGGATTATTGAAGATAAAGAACTTTTATCAATACTTAAAAAGTATTCACGGCCGGACAGAAGAATATATATCAGCACCCAGTTCAATCATCCACGTGAACTGACCAGAAAAGCGATACGGGCTGTAAATAAACTAATCCGCCGAAGTATAATAATCAACAACCAAACCGTCTTATTGAAAGGTGTGAATGACGATCCTGACGTCCTGGCTGAATTGCTGAACAAACTCTCCGGCATCGGTGTTATTCCTTATTATATTTTCCAGTGCCGGCCGGTTAAACGGGTCAAACATAACTTTCAGGTTCCTCTTGCGCGGGGTTATCGGATTATTGAGAGGGCAAAGAGAAGACTCAACGGCCACAGTAAGAGATTCCGATATGTTATGTCGCACCGCACAGGAAAGATCGAGATTGTCGGGATTTCAAACAATCACATCTACTTCAAATACCATGAAGCGAGAAATTCCCGAAATTACGGAAGGTTTTTCAAGAAGAGGTTGAACGAACACGCCGGATGGCTCGATGACTTTTGATGCTCTATTTGGCGGATATCTGATGTAAAGATTTGGCCCCGAATGAATATTGACAGGAATGAAATAGTGTATAAAATACTTAAATCTGGAGTGAATGTATGAGTTTAAAGAATCGAAGAAAAAAGGTCATTATTCACAACCTGCAGATTCAATTGATAATTTCCATTGCAGGTCTTATTATAGGAACCTCTTTGATCCTGGTGACCTCCTTGTTTTTGATATTCAGGAATAACATGGCGGCGATCGGAATCAGCAAAGAGTTCATATCAGAGATTTTATACGATTCTGTTTTACCGGTGGCGGTGATCGCTTTAGTGGTTTTTGTCGTATCGATATGGGCGATCGTTTTAATCACCCATAAGATCTACGGCCCGTTGTATCGACTGCGCACCTATATCAAAAAATTGTGCGAAGGTGAAACGACCGACGAGCTGCAGTTCCGCCGGGGTGACGCCATAAACGGTCTTAAAGAGATATACAACGATCTTCGTAAGAGCATGGAAAAGACCCTGCATTATGATTACAACACGATGGTTGAGATTTTCTCTGAAATCGAGGAGATCCTCGATAAGATATATTACAAAAGAATAAAGGACAGAGAGATCTATGATCAACTGCAGGATACCTGCAGTCGATTGGCAAAAGCCCTTGATATCACCTCTGAGGCAATAGAAAAATAGGAAAAGCCTCTGACAGAATTCCGCACTACAGGAAATCAGTCAGAGGCTGTGGTTTTTTAGTCTTATATCAGGAGAGGGCTTCTTTGACGAGCCGAGCTACCTCGGCAGAGGTGTCTCCCACCTTGATGCCGCATTCCTTGAAGACCTTTATCTTTTCAGCGGCTGTACCCGACGTGCCGGAGATGATCGCACCTGCGTGTCCCATCCGTTTATCCGGCGGAGCGGTCTTTCCGGCGATAAAGCCGAATACCGGTTTATTGAAATTTTTCTTCACATATTCCGCGGTATCCTGTTCATCCCGTCCGCCGATCTCGCCGACGATCACCACCGCCTCAGTATTCTTGTCTTCGGCAAAGAGCTTTAAACAATCAATGAATTTAGTGCCGATGATCGGGTCGCCTCCGATTCCAATACAGGTAGACTGGCCAAGGCTTGCTTTTGTGATGTGGTCCACAATCTCATAAGTCAAGGTGCCGCTGCGTGAGATCACGCCAACGGGCCCTTTCTTGAAGATGTGGCCCGGAAGTATACCGACCTTTGCCTCGCCGGGTGAGACAATCCCCGGTGAATTGGGACCTACCAGACGGCAGTCTTTATCTCTCAAATAAGCCGTAATCTTCACCATTTCGATGGTAGGAATTCCTTCGGAGATACAGACAATCAATTTTATCCCGGCGTCAACGGCTTCATATATGGCACTCACTGAAAATTTCGCCGGCACGAAGATCACAGAGGTATTCGCCCCGGTTTTGTCCACTGCTTCAGCCACGGAATTGAAGACCGGCACACCTTCTACCTTCTGACCGCCTTTGCCCGGGGTGACCCCGGCGACAACCTTGGTTCCATACTTGAGCATCTGTCCCGTATGGAAGCTGCCGTCTCTGCCGGTTATCCCCTGAACCACGAGTTTCGTATCGTTATTTACCAAAATACTCATTTTTCGGCTCCTTTCATCTCTTCAGCAATTCAATTGCTTTTTTTGCACCTTCATCCATTGATTGAGCGAAGATGAGGCCGGCTTCTTTTAGAATCTCCATCGCTTTTTCTTCATTCGTTCCGGTCAGTCGTGCGACAATCGGTTGTTGGATATTTAATTCCTTTTTCGCCTGCAGGATACCGTTCGCGACGTCGTCACATCGAGTGATGCCGCCGAATATGTTGAAGAAGATAACCTTGACGTTCTGATCCTTAAGAAGGATTTCAAGGGCGTTCTTTACTTTTTCAGGTGACGAAGATCCTCCGATATCAAGGAAGTTCGCCGGTTCACCGCCGAAGTGCTTGACCAGGTCCATCGTCGCCATAGCGAGTCCGGCTCCATTCACAACGCAGCCGATGTTTCCGGAAAGTTTTACATACGAGAGGTCTCTTTCCCGTGCGAGTAGTTCGTTCTCGTCTTCACTTTCACGGTCACGCATCGCTTCAATCTCAGGATGGCGGTAAAGGCCGTTGTCGTCGAAGTTAATCTTTGCATCCAGGGCGATCATCTCACCGTTTTTATCGAGCACGAGCGGATTTATTTCGGCAAGAGAGGAGTCGAGTTCAATAAACATCCGGTATAATTTTTCTGTAATCGAAGCACAGGCGAATGCGGATTTCGGTTCATTGTAGAGAAAGAAACCGACCTGGCGTGCCTTGTGCGGTAAGAGTCCGACTAACGGGTCGGCATACACCTTATATATCGCTTCGGGATTTTTACGGGCGACCTCTTCAATCTCCACACCGCCTTCTTTACACACCATCACCACGGTCTTTTTGGCGGTGCGGTCGTTGATGATTCCGAGATACGCTTCTTTATCGATGTCGATCGCCTGGGAAACAAGGACCTTTTTCACCGGCAGCCCTTTTATCTCCATGCCGAGGATTTTCTCAGCATGTTCTTTGACCTCTGCTTCGTTCTTTGCAAGTTTTATTCCACCTGCTTTACCTCTGCCGCCGACCATGACCTGGGCTTTTATCACACAGGGAATACCGATCTCCTTGGAAGCCGCAATAACTTCTTCCACGCTTTTGCAGACCTTTTCCCGCGGCGTCGGAATACCATACTTCTTAAAAATTTCCTTTGCCTGATATTCATGAACCTTCAATTTGTCCTCCTCGTTGGTTGTTATTAAATAACAGGATATAATCGATTATCTTTCACACAAATATACGCAATAGGATATACAAAATCCGGCAAAAGTCAATAATTCTCTTCTCTCAAGTCGTCGGTCCATTCCGGCACAACACGTCTGAAGATTGTGTCGAGCGTCTGCTTGAAGCCCTTGTCGAGCCCGTAATTTTCGAGCTCCCTGAGCGCTTCTCTATATTCTTTCGGCGTAATCCGGCGGTTTATTTCCGGGTAGGCGGCGGCTTTAAACGTTGGATAATACTGCGCCATTACATTCACGGCGGTGTTGCCGGATAGGTGTTTTTTGATGAATTCAAAACACTTCCGACTGCCGGCGATATTATTCGGCATGACCAGATGTCTGATTAAGAGCCCTTTTGTGGCGATCCCCCTTTCTATCACGAGATCGCCGACCTGGCGATACATCTCTTTCAACGCCTTTGTGGCGTGCTCCCAGTAATCTCCGACACCGGAGTATTTTCCGGCGTATTCATCGTCGGCGTATTTGATGTCCGGCATATAGATGTCTATGATACCGTCCAGTAACTTCAACGTTTCGAGTGATTCGTATCCACCGCAGTTGTAGACTACAGGGATGTTCAATCCCCGGGTCTGGGCGATTGCAAGTGCTTCAACGATCTGCGGTACCCATGGTGTCGGAGTGACCAGGTTGATGTTATGGCAACCCAACTCTTGAAGCCTCAGAAAGATGTGGGCGAGTTCTTCCAGAGATCTTTTTGTTCCCATGCCGAGCTGGCTGATCTGATAGTTCTGACAATATACACAATGGAGATTGCAGTGGGTGAAAAAGACCGTGCCTGAACCGTGTTTTCCGACGAGCGGCGGTTCTTCTCCGAAGTGTTGATGAAAAGAAGAGACTTCGACCTCTGCGCCCGCCCTGCAGTTTCCGATCTCACCGTTCAACCGGTCCACTTTACACATCCGTGGACATACCCTGCACGGAGAAAGTAACTTACGGAATTCATTTATCAATTCCCGGGTTATTTTTTTCATTAATTATTTAATTGCATTTGTTCAGCCACGCCGCGGCGGATGAATTCCGTATTTGTAGTATGCGGCACAGGAACCTTCTGACGAGACCATGCACGGTCCTACCGGTGACAGGGGGGTGCACTTTTTGCCGAATAGTGCACAGTCCAGAGGACGTTTTATGCCCAGCAGCACTTTTCCGCAGATGCAACCTTTTGGTTCGGCATATTCAGGTACGTCTAATTTATATTTGTCGTGTACATTGAAGTGTTTGAACTCTTTGGTGAAAGTCAGACCTGAATTTTTTATTGTACCGATACCGCGCCATTCAGCATCACATACTTCAAAGACTTTTTTGAGAATTTCCAATGCTTTCTTATTGCCGGTCGGTTTCACCACGCGCTTGTATTCTATGGTGATCTTCGCTTCTTTTTCGGCAATCTGTTTTGTCAGGTCAAGGATGCCGTGAAGTATATCTATCGGTTCAAAACCGGTTATGCAGCCGGGAAGATGATATTTATCAGCCAGGAATTTGTACGGTTCAGAACCGATTATCACGGAAACGTGGCCCGGCAGGATAAAACCGTGTACATTTATCCGCGGCGCCCGGGCGATAAAGTCGAGCGCCGGGGGAATGAGTTTGAAGGCGGGCAGTACATAAAAATTCTGGAGACCTTTTTCCTTCGCCGTGACGACCGTGGCGGCGATGGTTGGAGAAGTCGTTTCAAATCCCACCCCGAGAAAGACCACGTCTTTTTTCGGATTCTGTTCCGCAATTGTCAGGGCGTCGAGTGCTGAATAGACGATTTTCGGGCCGAATGACTCCAGGCTCTGTTTTGAGCCCGGCACCCTTACCATATCACCGAATGTCGTTATTACGACGTTCTTCTGCTGCGCCAGGGCGATTGCATAGTCTATTGTATGCTGGGGGGTGACGCAGACAGGACAGCCGGGTCCGGACAGAAGATTTATATTTGATGGAAGCAATTCTTTGATACCTGATCTTGCAATTGCCATTGTATGGGTGCCGCAGACCTCCATAAGATTGATGTCGCCGGTGTCCAATTTCGAAAGGATACGTATTACTTTGTTTACATAACTGTTCATGATTGATTCATGAGGCTCAATCGCGGTGGTTATATCTTATCAACTTTAGGATGATATACCCGTACCAGGTTGCGACCGGCGCCTTTCGCTTCATAGAGCGCCTGGTCGGCCAGTTTTATTAATTCAGCACCGTTCGTGGCGTCGTCCGGATACGAGGATACGCCGGCAGAGAAGGTGACTTTGACCTTTTTCTCTCCCCGTGTGAAGTCGTACATTTCAAGGTCGTGCAGGAGATTTCCGATGATTCGAGCCAGTTCCTGTTTATTTATTTCCGGACACATCACAATAAATTCATCACCTCCGTAGCGCGCGAGCGTATCCATTTCATCAAAGTGCTTTTTAAAGATATGGGACAGTTGAATCAACAGGTGGTCGCCGGCTTGATGCCCATACGTGTCGTTATATGTTTTAAAATTATCAAGGTCTATGATCGAGACCGCCAGATTATGCTGGAATCTTTTTGCTCGATTGAGCTCTTTATCAAGTTTATCCCGGAAATAACCAATGTTGAACAACCTGGTCAACGGATCTGTATGGGCGGTGAGTGTTATGTCGGCGAAACTTCTTGTGTTATTGAGTGCGACGCCGGCGATACCCGACACCACACCGAGTAAGTTACGTTCTCTCTCTTCCAGATTCTGCTTCCGGGTGATTGCGATGACACCGAATTTTTTTTCCTGAAAAAATATGGGGTAGCAGATATCAGGATTGAATATCGGATAGGGCTCTTTCAGTCCCAAGATATGGTCGCGTTTTGTAATGGGGTGTTTTTGAAGAAAACAGAAGGTGACTTTGCTGTTTGTTTTTTCATCTCTCAAATCATAGACAAGTTTGGGAATCCAGTCGTCTTTCAGTCCGCGCTGGTCAATGATTGTAAGACGCCGTTCTTCTGGGTCGGCGAGAAAGACCGCTACTTCTTCGGCATCCAGCGAGTGCATTAAAAGACCGGTGATCTCTTTTGCGATATCAGAAGGGTTGAGCCGCGAAGTGAGTCTTATCATTGATGCGAAGAAGAGGTTGTCCATGGAATTTATTCGTTTTAACTCGGCCTGAAGATGAAGGTTCTCTTTTTTATGTCTATCCAGTTCGTCGGCGAGGATATCGACATGATTCAGCACCTTTGATTTCTTTTTTGATTTGGACAGCGTCGCAATGAGGATTATCGCGATCGTCACAATTATCGCGCCGAGAAGGATATTGATGAAAGTACCCGTGTCCATACAAAATTTTATTGATTTTGTATTAAATGTCAACCACCTTAAGGGTTGATTTCTCTTTACACTGTGTTATTCCTTTGTTCCACCCGGGGCAGCGGTTGAGTCTGACCGCCAGGATGGGTGGCGGACAGGAATTGAAGATTGAAGCCCTGACCCCATTGTTTGTCTATAAGACATCAACAAACATTAGTGACTACCTCAGTTTTTTTATTGCATAAAGATAGCCATCCTGGCATCCGAAATATATCGTCCCCTACTCACCTATTACCGGCGACGACCAATTAATAGTATCACCAGCGGTATAGGTCCAGAGTGTATCTGGTGTGTCAGGCCCAATATAAGGGCACCTGCCAGTTCTCTGGTTATCGTATTGAAATGTTGACCACATGGGCTGTGCTCTAGTTAAGGCCATAGAAGAAAAAAGAAAGCCCAGTATAAGCACAACATATTTCCTTTGGATATCCTCCTCCTGTTTTTCTGTTTATTAGTCTATTGATGCAATTTATTTTACCATATATCATTTCTTCAGTATTCTGTTTATCTTGTGAGGATTAGCTTTTTGGTTAGATTCTCATCGTTTACAGTCAATTGCATAAAATAGACACCAGCGGGAACTCGCCGACCTCTATCGTCTTTGCTGTACCAAATTGTCTCATAATAACCCGGTGTAAGTTTCTTATTAACTAAAGTCTTTATTTGCTGCCCTAAGACATTATAGACCTCAACTTTTACATTACTCGCTTTTGCTACGGTATAACTAATTTTGGTTGCTGATTTGAAAGGATTAGGGCCAATTAGGCACATGTGATTTGTCGCTGGTAATTGCATTGTCTTTTTTTCTTCTTCGATACCAACAATTCCTGTTATTAGACAAATCGGCTCAGGATACGGATTTTCATCCGGGTCATTAGAATAGATCCATAAGGTGTCCCAGTATGTGCCAGGCGCTGGTATACCAACAGAGTCCACATATACATCAATTGCAGTGGAATCCCCTATGCCAATTGCGGCCGCAGTGGGACTCACGTCTTTTATCCACGAAGCAGACCAGGTGATTGAAGAAACACTTAGGTGCAATGTTGCAGAAGGAGCATTCAACGTATAAAAAGTTCCTTTTCTAGCACTCGTTGCAGGGGTTGCTACAACGGCGTCGTATGCGTCTATCCGACCTGCACCATAAAGACTATCTCTTCCAGGATTACCCAAATCAACAACTCCGAAGTTGCTAATAATACTATCTATTTCCTTACACGTTAGTAAAGGATTCTTCTCCAGCATCAATGCAATGGTTCCGGCAAGATGGGGTGTTGCCATTGAAGTACCGTCCCAACCAATAGTATACCCACTGTTGTCATTGTGCATCAAGGAGATAACATTTACACCCGGTGCACTCACATCCGGTTTCATTAATCCGGGAGGATAGGAATAGTCATGGTAGGTCTCTGTGTTCCATTCAGTCGGACCATAACTGGAAAAGTTGGCAACAACATTGCTGCTGTTGGTCGCACCTACTGTCAGGACTGCACTGTGACCAGCACTGCCATACCAGGGAGCTGGAACATCCCCCGGCGTACTTATATCGTGAGGGACATTATAATGAGAACCAGGTGAGCCTGAGATACCATTCCCTGCGGCAACCGCCATCGGCAGATCAGCAGCAAAGGCATTGTTACACATATTACGACAGTAATCCTTGGTAGAATTACTCGGATCTTCGGCACCAATGGACATACTAATGGCATCGGCGCCGTGAATTATGGCAAATTGAATAGCATCTGCCATATCCGAGAAATTTCCGCTGCCACTTGCATTTAAAACCTTGAGCGCCATTATCTGAGCATCTGGTGCAACACCGGTCTGGGTACCTGAAGTGCCATCTCCTGCTACAGTTCCTGCTGTATGTGTACCGTGTCCATTATCATCCATTGGATCATTATCCTTATTGACAAAATCCCAGCCGTGATGTGGATACAAAGCACCACCATTCCACATATGGTCAGCAAGATCAGTATGATTATAATTAACGCCCGTGTCAATATTGCCAATGATAATACCATCACCAGTATAACCCAATGGCCAAACCTGATCCGCCCTGATCTTTTGAACACCCCAAACTATTGCTCTATCAGGATCTGCAGGTCTTTTGCCACTGTAAGAACCAGGTTTGCCCAAAATATGAAAGTAATTGCCATCATAGGATATTTGACTTACCCCCGGCATAACAGAAAGTCTATTTATTACATCCTTTGTAGCTTTTACTGAAACAGCGTTTACAATCCAGAGTGAACGTACATCCTTTGCGTTTCCTCTTTGTTTTTCGGATTCTAAATACAAAAGCAATGCTTTCTGGGTCTGTTGAGCCAATGATTTTAGCTGGGCACTGACCCATTCTCTTCGTTCCTGTTTTGCTAGTCCAGTAGCACGGACTGAAAGAACGTCGCTATTCAACTGCTCAGACATCTTGATGAGAATAGGAATCAATTCTTGCTTAGGTGATTTTCTTATTCTATCCAACAATTGCTCGTCAATTCGGGAATTAGCTATTTGGTATTCAGACGGACAGGATAGACCTTCTGATTTTTTCGTACTGTAGTCAAAAATAAGCCCATTTGGAGTAGTGCTAATGTCAGCAATGCCCGAGGTATCATAACGGATTATGTAAACTCCGTCATTATAGTCTGCGACATAAACATAACCATCTGAAACACAGATACCTTCTGCATAATCACCTGTATCATAGTAACCTGTTTCTATGGGAATTGCCGGGTTTGATATTTCTACGACTCGAAGTCCCTCACTCCAGTTTGCAATATAAGCATAATCACCTGAAATATAGATGCCTTTGGGTGTACTGAGCGGAGGCATATAAAAGCCCACTTCAAAAGGATTGGCAGGATCAGATACATCTATATTTCTGAGACCACAACTACCATCTGCCACATAGGCATAATTACCTTTAATATAAACATCCTTCGCATAACCATCTGTATCATACTGGCCTACCTCAAAAGGGCTAGTTGGATTGGATATATCAATTATTCTAAGGCCCTTCCAATAATCTGCCACATAGGCATAGTTGCCTGCAACATAAACACCATATGCTTCACTCGTGGCGCAGTAACCCACCTCCCAGGGATTAGCAGGATTTGATATATCTATAATCCTGAGACCGCCGATATTGCCAAAACCCTCTGCAACATAAGCATAAATATCTGATACATAGACATCATTTGCAAGCCAACCGGCATTATAGATTCCTGTTTCCCATGGACTGGCAGGGTCTGAAACATTTATAATCCTGAGGCCACCCCAGTCATCTGCAAGATAAGCATAATTACCTGAAACAAAAACACCATTTGTTTCATTCCCTGTATCCAAGTGTCCTATTTCTACAGGGTGAGCAGGATCGGATACATCTATGATCCTGAGGCCATCAGTGAAAGCTGCAACATAGAGATAGTTGTCCGAAACACAAACATCTATTGACAAACCACCTGTGTCATAATACCCTACCTCTGAAGGGTTAGCAGGGTTTGATACATTTATAATTCTGAGACCATCGCTGTAATCTGCAACATAGGCGTAGTTATCTGTAACATGAACGGCGACTGCATAATCGTTTGTGTCATAATACCCTACCTCTGAAGGGTTAGCAGGGTTTGATACATTTATAATTCTGAGACCATCCCTGCGATCTGCAACATAGGCGTAGTTATTCTTGACAAAGACATCATATGCCTCCTGTCCAGTATCATAGTATCCTATTTCCCAAGGACCGGCAGGGTTTGATACATCTATTATCCTAATGCCGTCGTTATAATCAGCTACATAAGCATAACTACCCGATACACAAACACGGTTTGCATAGCTCTCTGTATCATAATACCCTACTTCTGAAGGGTTAGCAGGGTTTGATACATTTATAATTCTGAGACCGTTCCACCAATCTGCGACGTAGGCATAATTACCCGAAACATAAACTCCTTCTGCAAAACCTGGTGTATTGCAGATACCTACCTGCCAAGGATTCTCAGGGTCTGATACATCCAAAATTCTGAGTCCATCCCAACCATTTGCCAAATAGGCGTAGTTGCCTGATACATGAACACACGTTACAGTACTGTAGTATGTGGGTGTAGATGTATGAAAAAATGCAGCTTCAAAAGGATTTTGGGGATCAGACACATCTATTATCATAAGTCCATCGCCATCGTTGGCAATATAGGCATAGTTACCTGAAACATAAACGTTCCATACAAAACTAGCCGTTGTAATCGTCCCAAGTAATTCTGGAGAAGAAGGATTCTTTACATTGATAATTTTGAAATATCTACCATCCCCTATATAAGCAAGGCTGTCGACAACCTTGAGTGTGTGGGAGGGTCCTCTGAACCAACCACCAACAAGTGTGCACTTCAAACTGTCCCCTTTAGTGGAGGGGTTCTTCGTATCAAAAGAAAAAGGACGAATTGAAGGGGGGAGTTCTTCCAAAGAATGACGCTGAAATTCGCCATCTGTAGGATCAAGATGTGCATCCAAACCGTAGAGTCCCATATCTAAACTCGTTACAATTATGGTAATGAACAACAAAAGAAGAAAATTGTATTTTAGCATCTCAACCTCCTTTGATAATAGAAGTATAATGAGAAGAGTCAATGTTTTGTCAAAAAAATGTCAAATTTGACGGTGTCCGCGAAAAAACATGAAAAATGACTGTCTAATTCTGAGGGATTTAGATGTTTTATTGAATTAAACGATTATAGAGTTTCTTGGTCTCGGGAAGTGGCTCAAGTCCCAATTCATTTTGCAAAACTGTAACAAGTTTCTGAAATTGCTGAACCACACCTTTTCGATTGCCGACCTGCGAATAGCACTTCATTATTCCACAGTGAGCGTCTTCCATATATTTATCCTTTTCGAGCATCATATGATAGTACTTCATACTCTGCTCGTATTCGCCGCGACTGTAAAAATACTCTCCCAAAAGCGTTAATATCCTGAGATATATAGAGCGGTAATATTCTCTGGATGTTTCACACCAGTTATCATAGATATCTTCAAGATAGTCTCCCTTATATATCTCCACTGCTTTCAGGTATTGTTTCACTGATTCTTCATTATTTTTCTCGGTTTTATATTTATCTCCAATTTGAACCATTTGCAGAAACTCATCAACATCGTACGACACAGAGGCCTTGGAATTGATGCAATAACCTCCTCTTTGATAAATGAGAATATTTTCCCCAATAGCTTTTTTAATAAAATGGAGCGATGTCACTAAGTTATGAGCGGCTTTCTTAGGGCCATAATTAGAGAAATATATGTCGAGTAAACAATCCCGGGTAGTGATTTCGTTTCGGTGGGCAAACAAATAGGCAGCAATTGACTTTGCTTTCCGTGTTTTCCACATTTTGCTAGTGACAAGAATACCGCTGGTTTTTACTTGAAAGGTACCAAGCATAGAAATTTCAAGATAGTTGCTTCGTTGAATTCTTTTGGCAATAACAGAAATATATGCGTCGTCGATATTCTCATTTCTTATCCATCCAAGAATCCTTGGGTTTCTATTTATCTCGTCGATCAAGAAACCATCGTATCTTTCTTGTTTAGCAATTGCGATAGCTTGTTTGAGATGTTCTTTCATTTTCGTAGTATTCCGCCTTGCCCAGTAGAGATTTGCAAGCTGAAAGTGGTTTAGCATCCTATTGTATTCAGGTCCTTTTTTCTGAAAAACCCTATGGCTTTGTAAGAAAATCTCCTCAGCCTTCTCATATTGATTATGGCGAAGTGCTATTTCACCAAGAACAAGAGACAAAGAAGCCATAAACAATTCATCTTTTTGCTCTGCTGTCAAACAACTTTTGACAAACTCTTCAGCTTTGTCCAATTCTCCTTTCAATTGATAACATTGCGCCATACCAAACAGAATTATGTGGTTGATATATTCCTGCTTCATATCTACATTCAATTCCAATGCTTGATTATAAAAGTTAAGGGCATTCTCATAGTCACCAGCCAATCGATAGAAATTCCCCGTAATAGCCAGGGCATAACTCTGTCCCTCTTTGTAATTGATTTCTTTGCCAAGTTGCAGGGCTTTTTCCAAAGGTTCTCTTGCCGATTCAAACTCGCCCCTTGCTAGATATATTTCAGCAGAATTGCAATAGCAAGTTATTGCCAAAGGCGGATTATTGTGAACAAAGTTATTTGACTGAAGCAGATAACGGTAAATATCGAGTGCCTGTGATATTTTACCAGTGGCGTAATATAATGCTGCAAGATTAGCCTTTGTTTGAACCAGAAGTTTGGGGTAATGGAATCTATGGCATAAAAACAGTGCTTTCTTCAAGGTCTGTTCCACTAACTCATAATCGTACAGGGAGTAGTATGCTCCAGCCAACTGGTTCAAAAGTTTCGCTTTAAGACAATTGTCTGTATCTTCAATCAAATCGATAGCTTCTTTTGCCAATCTTATCGCCTTTTTATAAATACCTCGATTATAACATATACTACTGATGTTGAATAATGCCTCTGCTTCGCCACTTTGCTTGCCCGTTCCGTGGAAAATTCTCCTGGCTTTCATAAAAAATTCAAGTGATTCATCCCATTTACCCCACTGTTGTAGAATCTTTGCCTTATAGATGAGGAGCCGTGGACGTGCCGTCACAGTTTTGTCAGGCAGAGATTCAAGCCAGTGATAAAGGAGGTTAACCCGACCGGAATACACTAGATCCGCACCAATTTTTTCGATTATCATTGCCGTTTGCTCATAAGCCATTGATTCAATAAGATGGTGAATCGCCCTGTCCCAAATTCTTTTCTTGATGTAAAACTTCGCGGCATTCATATGGAGGTTGCGTAATTCTTTTGAAGAAACCACCTTGCTTAATTCGTGCTTAAGGAATTCCCGGAAGAGATAATGATATTTATAAATTCGGGGGCGAGATGAAACCAATGTTGTAAAAAGGTTATTTTGCACCAATGATTTCAGCACCTCATTAGAGTTTTCTATTGTGGTAACCGCACAGCACGCATCCGGACTGAGGTATTCCAACAGCGAGGATTTTAACAAGAATTCCTTTCTTTTCTTTGTTTCATTTCTTAATATCTCATTGGCAAAATAGTCAAAAAGTGGAACATTGGATTCAAGATAACTGTTCAAGCTCTTTTTTATCCGCTCGGCACCTGTATGTTGTAGTATCATCTGCAAACCAGTTGACCAACCTTCAGTATGTAGGACAAGTTCTTTTAACTCTTCTGAGCCAAGCGTTGTCTTATATATGTTTTTGAGCAAAGATTTTATCTCTTTTTCAGTAAATCTTAGATCCTCCCTGGTTAATTCAAAAACATCCTGCTTTGAACGCCATCGTGCCAAGGAGAGTAATGGCGGAGAAGTACGTGATGATATGATGACATGCACGTTACTGGGCAAATGTTCAATAAAATAGTCGAGTGCTTGATAGATAAAACTTGCTTCGGGAATTGTGTGCAAGTCATCTAGGATTATGAACATTTGCTCTTTCCTTTTCTCAACAATCTCATTTATTAAAGTCCCCATTACCATCTCGATGTGGCTGGTGATATTCTCTAGGTGTAATAGGAGAGTCCTTGTTCTCTCACCAAGTCCAGTCTGCAACTTTCCTATTGCTTCAATAAGGTAAAAAAGAAAAGCCGAAAGGCATTGATCATTTGTTTCAAGATCATAGAATACATACGGTGGTCTCTTCTGAAACAGGAATTGGGTAACCAGAGTTGTCTTACCATATCCTGCATCAGCGATGATAAGAATTAACTTCTTGTTAAGATTTTTTTTAAGTAATGAAACCAATCGAGGACGAGAGATTGTATTCTCTTTAATCATCGGTAAGATAAGTTTAGTTTTTAAAATAAATGGTTCTGTAATTTTTCTCTTTGGCTTCGTACGATGGTCAATAATTGCTGACTTTGAAGATATTTTTGCTTTCATATACAATTAAGTATATTCCCTGGATATCTTATGTCAAGTATGAAAGTGTTTAACTGCTCAGAGACTATTACGAATGGCGAGTCACAAGGCAGTGGTCGACTACTGTTTTCGGCACTTGTCAAGAATGTGAATTGCGTCCCTGTTGTCAAGACAAAAATGATGGTTAGGATTTGTAGAGAATTTCATGCTACCTTAACCAATTTATTCTGGTTATAGAGTGCCTCAAATTCTTCAGGACTCCGATAACCTAACGCACTATGCACATATAATCGGTTATAATCATTCTCAATCCATCGCCCGATCGTCACCTTTGCCTGCTCAAGCGTCTCAAACTCATTAAGCCAGATAACCTCCTCTTTGATCGTCCGCATCATCCGCTCGGTATCCGCATTTCCTTTCGGATTGTCATAGGTGGTAAATATCTGCTCAATCCCCAAACTCGCCATATCCCGCATAAAACTCACCGAGGTCGGCTGCGAACCATTATCGCTCACCAACTTTAATCCCGCATCACGCACCCCCGCAGGAAACTCCCGGTTAACCGCCATATCCAATGCCCGCTTCCAATCCGCAGTCTTACTCCGTAAGGAAATATGCCAACCCACAACCTTCTTCGTATACCAATCAAGCACAAGCACTAAATAAACCCAACCCAGGGCATTAACAATAAATTTGGTCATATCAATACCCCAGATCTGCTTAGGACGATCCGGCCGAGGCTTACTCCTGAATGACTCCCTCTTTGATTTATAAACCTTCTGTAATACCATCAAACCATGCTCCTTCATCAACCGACGCACCCGCTTCTGATTCACCACCATACCCGCACGATACCGCAACCACGCCCAGACCCGACGATAACCCCAAAACGGATGCTTCCCTTTTAGCCCTTTAATTAGAGCAACCAATCTCTCCTCATCACGGCCCAAAACCTTCTCGGTAGCCCCCCTAAAATGTCTTGAGGCATAATAACCACTCCGGGAAAACCCTAATGCCTGGCACGCCGCTCGGACGGTGTACCCAGCTTGCTTTAATGATTCCACTGCCGTCACTTTGTCCCGAATAACTCCGCGGTTTTTTTTAATATCTCAATCTGGATCGCCTGCTTGCCGATAATCTTCTGCAACTTCTCAATCTCCGCCTTATAAGCATTGTCATCACCAGCACCATTGACTAATCCCTTTTTGCCACCTTCTAAGAATTTATCCCGCCAGCGATAATACAAAGTCTGGCTGATTCGATGCTGCCGGCAGATCTCAGCAACCGGCCGCTTCTCCTTCAGTCCCTCAAGGACTATCGCTAACTTTTCTTCATCACTTTCCTCCTGTTAATTAAACCATTATACTTCTACAAATCCATCGTGTCCGGTCCCTAAGGGTCTCAGTATACCCTATTTTCCATTGACAATGAAGTGTCAGGATATATAATTGATTATGCGGAAAAAGTTTAATGTATTTATCTCTTTTGATATAGAAGGGGTAAGCGGTGTCAGTTCCTGGCAGGAATTGAAGAAAGATTCCGTTTCCTTAAGGAATATAAGGGAAATCGGGACCGACGAAGTCAACGCCGTGGTGAGGGGAATCAGGAGGGCACGCAGCGACATCGGAGAAATTCTGGTCTGTGACAGCCACGCTGAAGGTGAAAATCTTCTGATCGGACGACTTGCAAGGGGAGTTCACTTAATAAAAGGCTCACCACGGAATTACTATATGGTGGAAGGGCTCAATGAAGATTTTGATATTCTTTTTCTGGTCGGGTATCACTCTATGGCGGGAACAAAGGCAGGAGGAATGGACCATACATATTCTTCATCGGTCATCTACAACCTGAAAATAAACGGAAAGTATGTCGGTGAGACTGAAATCAATGCCGCGGTTGCCGGCGCCTTCGGCGTTCCCCTGGGATTTGTCTCAGGTGACGATTTACTCATTAAAGAAGTAAGAAAGTTTTTCGGACGGGATCCGGAAACCGTGATCACAAAATACGGTGTGTCGCGGTTTGCAGCGAAATGCCGCCATCCCGTGGAGGTTCAGGAAGAGATGGAAATAAAGTCCGCAAAAGCGGTCAGGAAATCCGGGAAGTTGAAACTTTTTACTTTTAAAAGACCGATACGTGCGGAATTCGAGCTGATCAACTCGCTGATGGGCGATCTCGTGGAGCCGATTCCCGGATTGAAGCGGGTTTCAGCCCGCAAGGTGATTTTTAAATGCAGTGACGTACTTGAGTTCTATCGGATAATGCGGCTTATCTGCACCCTTTGCCGACTCGGTTAAGTCATTTTAGCGGGCTTAATTCAAATTCAGCCACGGCGGTCCGTTCTTTTTCGCTGAAGAGGTCTTTGACCTTCAAGACTATCAGATAGTGTCCCGGTGCGAGGTCCATGGGATGGTATTGAGAAGCTAGATATGCGACATCACCGACTTCTGACTGATCTTTCATCATTACGTCAATAACTTCTCTGCGCATTTTTTCTTTATTATATACCTCATAAGTCATCTTCAATCGGTGCATACCGCCCTGTGTTTCCAGATTATAGACCTCGGCATAAAAATAGAATGGTTGATGAACGGGTACCGTGGTTTTTGTCAGAGGGATGACCCTACCGACGGGCTTGTGAAATTTCTTGTGGGTGAATTCGCGGTCGATGAGTCGAGCCGGGATTAAATCGCTGATTTCTTTGGCGTCATTCTGATAATCAAGAAGGTTCACCCAGAGTGTCTTTTTGCCGATCCTGTTGTTCTTGCCGTCGATTATTTCAAACTCTATTCGGTATTCCTCGGGCATAAGCCAGAAGTTCACTTCATCAAAGAAAATTCCTTGTTCACTGTTCTTCGGTATTAAAATATGATGTTTTTCCGCAACGAGGCTGTCTTTTTTACTGAATATCTTGACGTTTCTCGAAAGCAATAAGCCTGCTGTATCCTCCAGCTCAACCGTGATATACAACTCAAGCCTGGTGAGATTCTTTTCCTGGCGGAATCTTCCGGTGGCGACGTCGAGTTTTAACAAACCACCCGGGGTGCGGACTTCGATGACGGTGTCCGTATTCACTTCTTCTAAATAAGGGACATTTGCCTGTTTGCCGAATCTGGATTGGGCGATGGTCTTATAGGCACGGGTGAGGCGCACAAAGTCGAAGATCAAACCTTCCTTTTTATACGTCCATATCTCGGCGGGTTTTATTATCTCTTTTGTCTTTACCGGCTTTTTCTGCGGCAGAATCTGTTCGCGTTTTGACGGAGAACCGTATTTAACGTAAACAAGTATTCTATCATCACTCAGAGGCGCAAAACGCCCGAATTCCTTGAAGGCATATTCTATCCGTTCTTCGAACTCTTTTCGTTCCTGAACAGACTTATTCTTCCAGAAATTTTCATAGAAGGCGGCGCGTTCCGTGGCAGACGCCAGATTTATATATTCCACCGCCGCAACTGCATCGAGTGCGCGCAGACCGAGAAATATCTTTCGTTCTTTTTCAAGGAGGCGGTAATAACGTGCCGCAAAGATATTCGCTACTCCACAACTGAGGAAAAAGAGTAATAATATTACGCTGAAGATCCGCCGTTTATTTCTCATCAATTCCTTCTTCTTTTTATTATCCCTAAAAGATTGCCTTTGTCAAGCGTTGTATAGAGGAAACACCTGCCCCCGCCGGTCAGCGCGGTACTCTGAATATCAAGAGAAGCCCGATTGCGCCGAATAACAGATTGGGCAGCCATGCCGCCAGCATGGGATTCATCAGTCCGGCGACCCCATAGGCACGACAGGACTGGATGGCGCCCCAATATACAAATGCAATGATGATGCTGATGCCCAATCCGATTGCTATGCCGCCTTTTTTGAGAACGACGGATAGAGGCAGGGTGATGAGAAGGATGATTATGGTTATAAGGGGGTATGAAAAACGGTAATTCAACTCCACTTCTTCTTCTGCAACATCCTGTCCGGCGCGACTCATCCTCTGGACGAAATTATGGATTTCAAGAAAATTCATCTCTTCGACGGGTTTCACCCTCTTAAGGAAATCTTCGGGTCTTTCTTTCAATTCAGCCATTTTTAGACGCGGATAGACGTTGACCGTTTCATTACCGAGTGAGTCAAAATCCCTTACCGTCACTTTGAAAAAGGTCCAGATTGAATCATACTGAGCCGCCGCCGCATCGATTCGTTTGATGATTTTGTTTTCTTTTGTTATCTTCCAGAGTATTACATAATCAAGATGTTTTCTTTTATTGTCGAATCTTTTTATGTAATACACCCAGTCGTCTTCACCATGATAAAAGAAGTTCCTGCGTCGACTGTGTGGTTTCAGCGGTCGTTTGTCGATTTTTGTCCTTTTGTGCTGGTACAACCTCGCCTGAGCCCAGACGCCGACGGTTTCCTGAAACGCAAAGGTGAATATTGAAATAACGACTCCGGCGCCGAGAATGAGGAGGAAGAGTTTGTTGATGTTCAATCCGCAGGTCTTCAGGGCGGTCAACTCTTTGTTTTTGGTCATTATCCCGAAGATGAAAAAGACAGCCATTATTGAAGCGACCGGGATGAGGAGAACAATATAAGACGGCGTCAGATAGAGGTAATAGATAAA